>JBDLVB010000104.1:0-3366 GCA_039805005.1 Actinomycetota bacterium | reverse complement strand
ACAGAGCAAGAAATCTCTCCTATTGCTGAAGGTGGCTGGAAGGGCCTGAACTAGTGGCCCAAGGATATACCTATCTAGCCGGACTAATCCTCTCTCTGATGGGATTGGCTCTGATGGATTGGCGTCACAAGACTGCTTTTTCTATAAACAAGAAAGCAGCCAGTCTAGCTATTTTCATCCCAATGGTTTTCTTCATCATCTGGGATGTTGCAGGTATTGCAACAGGCATCTTCTTTAGAGGAGACACCTCTCACCTATCTGGAATTCTTCTAGCCCCAGAGTTTCCTATTGAAGAACTATTCTTCTTATTTCTTTTGAACTACTCATCGTTAACCATCTTCACAACAGTCAGCAGAGTTATCGCTAAGAGGTCTGCCAAATGAATCAGTTCACCTACCTTGCTCTAAACATTGTCTTCATGCTGATCGCTTTTGTAATTCTGAACTTGGTAAGCAGAAAGAGTCCTTGGCGAGCAATAGGTTTCACGATGTTCTGGATGTTGCTAATGACCTTGGTCTTTGACAACGTGATTATTGCTCTTGGCATTGTTGGTTACGACGTAACTAAAATCAGTGGTCTTCTTCTAGGTCTTGCACCAATCGAAGACTTTGCCTACACAGTTGTGTCTGTCATGGCTGTTGCTATCATCTGGACCAAAGTAACGAGGACCACTAAGTGAAAGCTATAAGTCAGCTCTTCTGGTCCTCCAGACCTATCTCCTGGATCAACACAGCTTTTCCTTTTGGAGCAACGTACCTGCTTCTAAACAAAGAAATGGACTTAACTTTCTTTGTTGGAACCTTGTTCTTCCTAATTCCATACAACCTATTGATGTATGGAATCAATGATGTTTTTGATTATGAGAGTGACCTGAGAAACCCTAGAAAAGGTGGAATAGAAGGAGCACTTCTAAACAAGAAGTACCACAAGCTAACAATCTGGTCTTCAGTGCTGCTTTGTGTTCCATTCCTTGTTTATCTCTATGCGGTATCTGATCTAGCCTCTAGCGCTTGGCTGACTTTGTTCATCTTCACAGTCATTGCCTATAGTGCTCCTAAGCTTCGCTTCAAAGAGCGAGGGTTCCTAGACTCTCTAACTTCAGCTAGCCACTTTGTTGGTCCAATGATTTATGCCATGTCCCTAACTGGCCTCGACATGTCTCAACCACAGGCTCTATCCATCATCTTTGCCTTCACCCTTTGGGGAGTTGCATCTCATGCCTTTGGAGCAGTTCAGGATGTTAGAGCAGATCGTGAAGCAGGCATCTCAAGCATTGCAACCATGATTGGTGCTAGAGCAACTGTTTGGTTTGCATTCCTAAGCTATGCACTAGCTGGAGTATTAGTTCTAACCACCACTTGGCCTGGTCCTCTTGCTGCTATTGGAGCAGTGCCATACCTTTTGATTCTTATTCCTCACCTAAACATCACAGATGAGACTTGTGAGAAAGCAAACAGAG
The DNA here is from genome assembly GCA_039805005.1 of Actinomycetota bacterium. GTDB lineage: Bacteria > Actinomycetota > Actinomycetes > Actinomycetales > Microbacteriaceae > Rhodoluna. The sequence goes on along the minus strand of JBDLVB010000104.1, from coordinate 1,907 downwards.
CATGGCGTCAATTCATTTGGTTGAACTTCTTCGCTGGCGCTCTAGTGTCTTTGATTATTATCTAGTGGACCAGTCGATCATGTATCGACTGTTGTAGCCTCTGCTGCAATGCTGACAACTGTAGAGACGTGCTGGTTTCCTGTACCTGAAGTGTTCATGACCATTAGGGCAAAGTCCTTTATAAGGAGCATAGGCAGCAGCTATTTCTTGACCGGTGTATTTATCGTTCCGATAACCAATCTTCTTTGCTGTTGCTAACCACTTCTTGCTGTGACCTTCTTTAGGACCGCATAAAGCATGAGCAATCTCGTGCAGAACTGTTTGCATAACCTCATCAACAGAATGAACTAGAGCAAGATACTTGCTCACAGTTATCTTCTTGTCGTTATAGGAACACATGCCAGCTCTTCTTCGACCACTATCAAAGCCAAAAGACCATTCACGATCATCAAGCTTCTCGAGCATCTCTGTTTCAGCTAATGCTCTGATATAGTCCCAGCGATCAGCAACCAGCCGAATCTTCTTACCTTCATTGCTTCTAGATTTCTCAACGAAACCAAAGTCTTCTAAAGCAGCAAGTAGAGACAACTGTTCAACAGAAGCTCTAGCAGTGACTTTTCCGAGCTTGTATTCATCAAATGCATAGTCCATGAGAATACGAATACCTTCAGCAACCCAAGCCATACTCCCCTGTTGGCTTTTGGAAATAACTAAAGATGCAGAAGGCCCTTGTTCCTTGAAATCGCTAAACCCAAGCTCCGCGATAAGTTCTGATTCTTCAGATCTTCTAACCGCCCACATGCTCTCACCAACAGGCTCAAGCTCAAGCCCGCCTCGGCTCAGCCTCTTAGTTGGTTTAGTCATTGTCGCAATCATCGCAAAGACAGGCTAACCCCGATTAGGTGTTTGATGCTGGAGTTATCCACGTGTGAATCAAACAATTCACCCCTAGGCTAAAGAAGATAAGTAAAGGTCTATGAAAGGACTAACAATTGAAGCCAGAAACTAAACAAGGTAAGAATCTGCAAAAATTTAACAGATTTGCTGGATTGCTGCACCTTACCCAAGCATTTGCCATGTACCTAATTCTTAATGACCAGGTTAAGATCCCAATCGTAACTAGATTCTTTGGCGAAACCCCAGAGGGAATTCAGCCAGTAAGCGAAACACTCTTTGAGTTTCCGATCGCTCTTATTGCTCCAATTTTCTTGTTGCTCTCAGCCATAGCTCACCTATTTGTTTCATCTCCTTACTACATCCGACGTTATGAACAAAACATCGCCAAGGGCATCAATCCAGCTCGCTGGTGGGAGTACTCAGTCAGCTCATCTCTAATGCTCGTTGTGTTACTTACTTTCGGTGGCCTAGTAGAAATCTCTACAGTTGTGTTCATCTTCACCTTGAACTTCATCATGAACCTGATGGGCCTAATGATGGAAAAGCACAACCAACTTACCGAGAAAACCAGCTGGTTTGCCTTCAACGTTGGAGTTGTAGCAGGAATCGTTCCTTGGATCATGGGAACCATCTACTTCGTGGTCTCGACTAATAACATCGCAGACGCTATACCGGTTTACGCTCAGCTCGGGTTCCTTTTAACCTTCATCTTCTTCAACACCTTTGCTGTGAACATGTTCTTGCAATACAAGAAGGTTGGAAAGTGGAAAGACTACGTCTACGGCGAAAAGGCCTACATCTTCCTTAGCTTGACCTCTAAGTCTCTGCTTGGCTGGGTCATCGTTCTAGGAACCATGGGTGTTTAGTTCAGACCAATAAACAACTGCACTAGTGTGTAGCTCTTAAGCTAAGAAACCCCAGTCCTCGTGAGAAGGAACTGGGGTTTCGTGCGCTCCCCGGGAATCGAACCCGGAACCCACTGATTAAGAGTCAGTTGCTCTGCCGATTGA
>JBDLVB010000103.1:0-3368 GCA_039805005.1 Actinomycetota bacterium | reverse complement strand
GCTCCTGAGAATACCTGCCATGCAAGAAGAGACTTCGCTACGAAGCTAAGTGTGATGTACACACGCTCACCGAATAGGTAGTCCTTCCACTTTCCAACCTGCTTGTACTGCAGAGCCTGGTTGATTGCGAAAGTGTTGAATGCGATGAAGATGGTGATGATGATTCCGTATACGAAACCAGGAATCTCATTCTGACCTTCGTAACCTGGACGGAATACAGAGATGAAGATGATGATCCAAGGAACAACACCGGTCATACAACCCATGATGAATGGCAGACCCTTACCGTTACCTGGCTTCTCGTACTTCTCCTGAAGAGCACCGAACAAGATCATGCTTGCGTTCACAGCGAATACTGCGATTAGACCAGCGAAGTCAGTGAAACCGTTCAACAGCATGATTGAAGTAATCATGATTGAAGATGACAGTGAGTACTCAGTCCAACGGAAGTAGTTGTGTGTGTTAGCTAGACCATCGAAGTAACGCTTCTTGAACCATGGAGAAATGATTAGGAAGTGGAAGATTGCTGAAAGCAATAGGAAGGCAATGATTGCTCCACCTAGGTTGATGGTGAACAGTTCAACTGTTGTTGGCTCAGGGAAAGTGAATGTCTGTCCACCCTGAGTGAAGGTTTGACCTGGCTTGAATCCCGGAGGGCCATCCATCCAAGTTGCTGTTACTGGGAAGTATCCCTGAACTTCTACCTGCACAAGAATTGCAGTTAGAGAAATAGCGGAGAACAAGTGCAATAGACCAGCAACTAGGTTGTATCTAGTTAGGCCCTTCTCACTGATCTTTCCTGCTGCCTTAGCAGCTTTCTTTTCGGCTTTTGCCATGTTTAATCACCTTTCATAGTGTTCTTAAGGAGTTTATTGGGAACTAGAAAGAAAGCTCGGTAACAGGAACCACCTTCGCAGACCTGCCAGGTAGTGAGTAATCCATGAAGTTGATGTTCTGTTCATCAATAACCCTTGCTGCATCAACGATGTAGCCGTCCCACTCAAAACCAGTAGTCGTGTGAGCGTCTGAGATCAAAGTGACGTCATATCCCTTTTCAAGAGCTGTGTGAGAGGTATGTCTCACACAGTTGTTTGTTTCTGCTCCGCAGACATAAAGGTGCGAAGCTCCGAGACCAGCAAGGATTTCTTCAAGGTCTGTCTCCACAAAAGAAGATCTAAACAACTTTCTAACCCTTAGTTCGCTAGGTAGTGGAGTTAACTCAGGAACAATTTCCCAGTCAGCACTTTCTAGAACAAGCCCCTCATCTGAGTGCTGAACCCAGATAACTGGAACTGATTCTGCTCTTGCCTTCTCTATTGCTTTAGACATGTTGGCAATCTTTGCATCACGCTCAAAAGAATCAGCAACAACACCCACCTGAACATCAATAACTAACAAGGCGGATTTGGTTCTATCTGTGAAAGTGCTCATGTCTAAATGTTACTGGCCACCGCATTTGCCCTAACAATGGGCTAACTAATGGGCATCTTTTGCAGGCAGTGCTCTTTGCTAGGTAACCTTGAGGTATGCCTATTTACAATGAAATTACAGAAGCCTTTGGTAACACACCTCTAGTACGCCTTCAAAGAGTGATGGATGGGGCTCCTGCCGAGGTCCTAGCCAAGCTTGAGTTCTATAACCCATCTTCTTCAGTGAAGGACCGCCTTGCTATTGCAATGGTTGACGCTGCAACTGAATCAGGTGCTCTGAAGCCAGGTGGCACTATCGTGGAAGCCACTTCGGGTAATACCGGTATCGCACTGGCTATGGTTTGTGCTGCTCGCGGATTCAAAATTATCTTGACGATGCCTGAGAGCATGAGCATGGAACGTCGAATGCTTCTAAAGGCCTATGGTGCAGAGTTAGTGCTTACTCCCGCTGCTGAAGGTATGCGTGGAGCTGTAGCGAAGGCAGAAGAAATAGCCAGCACAACCAATGCTGTTGCTGTTCGTCAGTTCTCAAATCCCGCAGGTCCAAAGATTCACCGCGAAACAACTGGTGCTGAGATATGGCGAGACACAAATGGTGAAGTAGATATCTTTGTTGGTGGAATTGGTACCGGAGGAACTATCACAGGTGTTGGCCAGGCACTAAAAGCTCTCAACCCAAACATCAAGATCATCGCTGTCGAGCCGATGGCTTCGCCGATTCTCAACGGTGGTTCACCAGCCGGACACCCAATTCAAGGTATCGGACCAAACTTTGTGCCAGAAGTTCTTGACACCAAAATTTACGATGAAGTACTCGATTGTCCTAGCGATCTAGCGTTTTCATACGCTCGCCGTTTGGCTGCTGAAGAAGGCATTCTTGGCGGCATCTCTTCAGGTGCTGCCGCATGGGGAGCATCACAAATTGCTAACCGTCCTGAAAACGCTGGAAAAAAGATAGTTGTTCTCTTCGCATCATTTGGAGAGCGCTACCTTTCAACTGCCCTATACAAGGACCTCCTTGAAGACTAAAGATAACAATCGCTTGGGTGAAAACATCAGGGCTATTCTGGAGCGCGACCCCGCTGCTCGCAACGCTTTTGAAGCTATTCTTTCCAATCCAGGTTTGCACGCAATCTGGAACCATCGCCAAGCAAACTTTTTATGGCGATGCGGTCTAAAGACTTTGGCGAGAACATGGAGCTACATCGGCAGATCAATCACTGGCGTTGAGATTCACCCTGCTGCCAAAATCGGTCGCCGATTAGTTATCGATCACGGCATGGCCACAGTCATTGGCGAAACAACAATCATTGGTGATGACGTTTTGATCTACCACGGCGTAACCTTGGGCTCAAAAACTGGTGAGCGCGGACAACGGCATCCAACCATCGGAAATAATGTTGTGCTAGGGGCTCATTCGATTGTTATTGGAAACATTTCAGTTGGTGATGGAGCCACCGTTGGAGCAGCAACACTAGTTGTTCGCGACGTTGCACCAAACACAACAGTGGTGGGTAACCCAGCCAAGGTTTTGTAGTAACAGAGTGAGGGAACATAATCCATGGAAGTCTTTATAGCTGGAGTAATGGCAGGTATTGCACTAGCTATACCTTTGGGCCCGATGGCAATTCTGCTGATTAGCACAACTATCAAACATGGAAGAAAGATAGGTATCTTCGGTGCTTTAGCTATGGCTAGCGTTGACTTCACCTATGCGGCAGTCGTTTTTGCCTTTGGCAACGTTGTGATTAGTTTCCTAACCGATTGGGTCTTCCCTCTTCGAGTGCTAGGTTCACTCATTCTGCTTTATGTGGGAATAAAGATATTCGTTGACGCCCGAAAGAGTTCCAAAATCAATAGCCCTGATCTGGCTAACTCTCCGACATCTAGATCTAGGACATATGCCAAGTTCTTTGGACTAACAGTGCTTAATCCTGC
>JBDLVB010000102.1:0-3375 GCA_039805005.1 Actinomycetota bacterium | reverse complement strand
TCTGATTTTCTTTAGGCTTCGCAGCCAACGCAGCTAGAAGACCTTCTAAAACAAGTTGAATCTGCCATGGCCTAACCATACGAGTACGCAGAGTTTCTTCCAATGTCTCCTTGGACAGAGGTGCTGGAGGCTCAAAACAGATCTGTCTTAGCGCTTCGGGATTGAATATGTTCTCCTGAGGAATCTTGTGCTCTTCCGAGAGATTTGCAATCAGTTCCTTGGCTGCCATCAGACGCGCATGGGCATCTGGGAATTTCTGAGGCCAGTTTCTGTGGTTAGGAATTCCAGTTAGTTTAGGTCTGACTTCAACGAGATTCTTGGTGTGATTGCCGTCCTCGATTGCTTTCCACCAGGTGTCGATAAAAGTTCTGCTTGCTCGACCAGCAAAGGTTTTTAGACTCGCCAACTCTGATCTTGATTTAGGAGCAGCCTTCACAGCAGCTACGAGAGACGCGTCAGGAACCAAACGCCCCGGAGCAATATCTTTTTCCATTGCTAAGGATTCTCTTGCTTCCCAGAGGTGCTTAGCGACTGTGAGGGCTCGTTCGTCTTTGACTTCATGAAGTCCTGTCATGGAACGCCACTTATCGATCTTTGGGGCTTTGGTGCTTGGAATCAGTAGGTAATCAAACTCAGCGCTTGCAATCTCACTCTTTTGATTCGCAACTAAATCCTTTTCAATCTCATCCCATAGTTCAAACAGGACATCAACATCAAGAGCTGCGTAATTCAGCCAGTTATCTGGCAGTGGTCTTTCACTCCAGTCAACCGCTGAATGCTCTTTGGCAAGTCTTAATTTCAAGTAGTGTTCGGTCAATGTTCCTAGAGCAACTCGAGGTAAGCCAAGAAGGCGTGCTGCCAGTTCAGTGTCTAGAATCTTGCTCGGCTTGAGAGTTAGTTCAGTCAGGCAAGGTAGGTCTTGAGAAGCGGCGTGAATAAGCCAAGGCTTTGAACTAACTGCTGAGATGAATTCTGACCATGTCTCTGAGTCGTAATCCGCAACCGGATCGATCAGATAAATTCCTGTTCCTTTGATTGCAATCTGAAGTAAATAGGCTCGTTGACCGTATTTAAATCCACTGGCACGCTCAGCATCTAGAGCAATTGGCTCATTTGTTTTTGCTAACTCCAGCAGGAATGACTTTAGAGAATCAGTATTCTCAATCAGTTTCGTGGGAAGCCGAGGTTGGTCTAATAGAACACTTTCAACTTCTTCTGGTTCTATTTGCTCAGTCATTTATTTACGTTAAGACGGGTAACGCCTTCGCCATCCATTCCGAATCCTGCCATAGAGGCAATGATGTCTTGCCAGGCTGCGAAGTGCGGGCCTAAGTCGTCATCAGTTGGCGACCATGAAGCTCTGATTTCAACTTCACTGGAGTTTGGGTCATTTGCTAGAGAACCCATACCGGTTGAAGACATCTTGGTGACTGTTCCAGCCTCGTTTATGAATTGCGCTCCTCTTACTTTCAGAGCCCTCATCAGTTCCGCCCACCAGTAATGAGCGACATCTTCTTCAACACCCATGTCGTTTTCAAGAGGAGACTTACCGTAAGCAATGACCCTCATGTTTGATCCCCAAGTTTCAAATTGATCTGGGTCGTGCAGGAAGACAATCCTGCCAACCCCACGGTTCATTGGGGTGTCCGCTGGGTTTGGGGCTTGGGCTGCAAAGGCTAGAGCCCAAGGGGCAATTCTGTCCGGTGCAGGTATTTGTGATGTTTCTAGCTCAGCACGCAAGACAGGTGTAGCTAGCGACATTGCGGCCGCCGCAAACTGGGCCGGAGCATCTGAATCAAGAGCATAGAAAGACATCTGTTCTAGGCTAAATGGCGAGGGCGTATGACTGACCCTGCCACGCCGCAAAGGACTCGCAATGATTGTTTACACCAAGGTGCTCATAGCAGCCATAAACCTTCTCAAGATGTCCGGTCCAATCAAGGCTGAAATGAAGGTTCTTGAGAGCAAGAGCTCAGGGGATACCACCTGGCTAATAGTGGGCGGGAAGTTAGATAGGCAATCAAAGGGTCAGCAGAGCCTGTTCTGGGACTCAAGAAGAGGGCATGCCTTAGTCCAAGTTGATTTTGACAAGTCGACTGAGGATCGGATCGCGCTCAAGGTTCTGAGAATCTATAGTTCAGCTCTTCCTGGTGTTGGAGGCTTCGTTTCTCTATCTGGATGGCTAGGCGAGCACCCTGAGCATTTTGGTTTAGAGGCAGACTACCAAGAAGTTCTAATGCCGAATCAAACGAAAGCATGGCTCTTTCCTAACTCAGGTGACAAATGGGTAATCCACGTCCATGGTCGAAGAGCAGGAATGGGGGAGACACTTAGAAACGTCAGGCAATTTAAAGAGTTTGGCTATAACCAACTCACTATTTCCATGGAGACCGATCCGAAACCTTTCGGACATGGAATAACTAAGTCAAATCTTGGTGAAACAGAGTGGAAACAAATTGAGATGACTGTGCTTGAGGCTAAAAGGCTGGGAGCTAAAGAGATTCTTCTATTTGGTTGGTCTCAAGGTGCCTTCATGATTGGGCAGTTCCTAAGAAAATCTGAACACGCCAACCTAGTTTCTGGAGCAATTTTTGATTCTCCACTTCTTGATTACAGATCGACCATGCAGTTCCATGCGAAAAGGGCCGGATTGTCTGCACGTCTTGGCGATCGAGTTATTGACGCAATCGAAGGCAGCAAAGCTATAAAGCTTCTCGGATACCGCAATGTTGCTGTGGATGAGATTTCATTAGCCAATAAGAGCTTGGGGGTGGATGTTCCAATCCTGATTTTCTACTCTTCAACCGATGGGCACGTTGAAAGCTTTGATGTGCACTTATTTGCAGGTCACAACCGTAGAGTCACTTTGGTTGAAATCCAGGGTGCTAAACATTGCCGTCTCTACAATCACGACCAAGAGAAGTATCAGTCTTCAATCAGAAACTGGATTACTGAAACTCAAATCTAAAGAACCAGGTCTTTTCAAATCTAAGGATTTGAACAACCCTTGGACTGGCAAATGAAATTTGCTCGAGTAGCTCGCTGGCTGCATCGTGAGCTTCATCTTGATTGGTGAAATCTACGAGGGTTAGATCAACTTCAGCAATCAATTTCTTTAGTCCGAAAAGTTTCGCTGTTTCAATTCCACTTTCAAGTACTGGTCTAACAAAATTGCTAGCTCTGCAGAAAGATTCAATAAAAGCTGGAACGCTCTCTTGAAATCCACCGATAGCTATAGCCTTCTCGCTTGGATAAACAGTTCCAAGTCTCTGCGTAATGTAGACATTGTTGCCTGTTGGGTTGGTGACTGCAGGAAAATCAAGTTCTTCAGTTGACTTGGTGAGGATTAGCATCGGTGCGTACTTGGATGCGGAC
>JBDLVB010000101.1:0-3385 GCA_039805005.1 Actinomycetota bacterium | reverse complement strand
AATCACCTTGGCTGCAGCAGCTGCTGTCAAGACTGCAACTAGCGTTTCATTCGGTGCAGCAACACTTGCAGCGAACGGCCTATCAGCTAGCTTCACAGCAACCATCACTGGTGGCGTCAACGGTAGCTTGAACGTCTACAACACAGACTTCTCAGGAGCAATCTTGAAGACTGTCGCTGTAACTGGCGGAACAGCAACTGTAACCATCGACCAGGCAAAGGGTGAAGCAGTGAACTACAACCTAGTTGGTGAGTTTGTTCCTACAGACCTAACCGCAGCAACTTCAAGCAGAACTTCTGCTGGAGTAGCGGTAGCTCTAAAGAACACAAGCTACACACTGATCACAGTTGGTGCGTCTTACAAGACATCAGCACTTCCAACTGTTTCAGTAACAATCAAGGCTGGTAAGAGCACAAGCACCAAGGGTGCAACAGGAACCGTATTTGCAGTTGTTTACAACTCAAAGAAGGTCCCTGTACAGGTCTCATCAGCTCTTGTGAAGCTATCAGCAGGTAAGGCAACTCTAAAGTTCGCCAAGATCGCAACTGTAGGAACATACACCGTCAAGGTGTTCTACGGTGGTAGCGCAGAAGTAGCAGCATCAACCACAACAAAGACCTTCAAGGTCGTAAAGTAACAAAAAAGTAGCAAAAGCTAGGTATCGTGGCCCCCTGAAAGGGGGGCCACGATATAGGCTTATTTAGACAATTCGAACAGAACGGTGCGTGGAGTGAAGCTTCCTAAGGTTCCCCTCATCCCTAAGCTCGCTGTACCAAAGCTTGAGCAGAGTGCACCAGATTCAGAGTTCATCGACAACATGGTGCCAACACCAAAGCCAGAAACTCTTCGTTTCTTCGCTGGAAGATCACTGGTTGCATTAGGTGCAGTGGCACTGGTTTTCTTGGTTCAACTCTTGGGAATTTCACACGTGCAGTATGAGAGTGCTCAGTTCAAGGCGAGTGAAACTTACAGATTTGAACTAGCAAACGGAACAGCTCCGGTTGGTCAAGTTGACTCCGAAGGTGCTCTAATCGAACAAGGTTCACCGGTTGCAGTTCTAAAGATTGAAAAGATCAATGTAAACGAGATTGTTCTTGAAGGAACATCCTCTGCAGTTACAGTTGATGGACCTGGACACAGAAGAGACACTGTTCTACCAGGTCAAGCCGGTATTTCAGTTATCTATGGAAGACAGTCCGCATACAGCGGTGTTTTCTCTAGACTTGCTGAACTCAAGGTCGGCGACAAGATTGAAACCATCACAGGTCAAGGTGAAGCTTCTTACACTGTTTCAAAAATAAGACGAGCTGGCGATGAAGCAACCAACGGACTTGGTTCTTCAATGGGAAGACTAACCCTTGTTTCAACATCTGGTATTCCATTCTTCGCAACAGATGTTTTGAGAGTTGAAGCAACTCTTGATGGTGCACCAAAGCCAACACCGAATCGTGTGATTCCTAATCGAGCTATTGCGGAAAGCGAAGAAGCTCTTGCTTCCAACCTGGATGCTCTAACTCCACTGATCTTTATGACCCAGTTCTTGATTGTTCTATTGTTTGCAATTAGCTGGCTTTCAAGGAAGTGGGGCAGAGTGCAGTCCTGGATTGCCGGAGCTCCAGCAATCGTCTTCTTCGGAGGCATCTGGGCCTCTCAGGTCATTCAACTACTACCGAATTTGCTTTAGATTTACCATAAGGAAAGGAACTCAAATGAGCCCAGCTACAGGACCTAAGTCGCCTACCACCAGCGACTCTAGAGTTGCAGTTAAGCCAATCAGCATGAGCCGCACAGCTAAAAAGAGTGCTGGGTCAGCAAGCTTGGCAACCATAACTGGACAAGATGTCTCAGCATGGTTTGGTCAGCGTAAAGTTCTAGACCGAATCAACCTAACTATGCAGCCAGGTAAGGTGACCGCTCTTATCGGCCCTTCAGGTTGCGGTAAGTCAACTTTCCTAAGAATCCTAAACAGAATGCACGAACTAGTTCCTAGTGCTTCAATGGCAGGTCAGGTATTGCTAGATGGCGTTGACATCTACGACCCAACCAAGCGTGTCACAGATGCTAGACGTGAAATCGGTATGGTTTTCCAGAAGCCAAACCCATTCCCAGCGATGAGCATCTACGAGAACGTCATCTCTGGTCTTCGTCTAACCTCAATCAAAAAGAGCAAGAGTGAATTCGATGACATCGTTGAGCAGTCACTAACCAAGGCTGGTCTTTGGAAAGAAGTAAAGGACCGTCTAGATGCTCCAGGTGGAGGTCTCTCAGGTGGTCAACAGCAAAGACTATGTATCGCAAGATCTTTGTCTGTAATGCCTAGAGTGCTTTTGATGGATGAGCCTTGTTCAGCTCTTGACCCAACATCTACTTTCCGCATTGAAGAGACAATCCTTGAACTTGCTAGTGAAGTAACAATCGTTATCGTTACCCACAACATGCAGCAGGCAGCTCGAGTTTCTGACCAGTGTGCATTCTTCCTTGCAGAAGCTGGAACACCAGGTGTAATTGTTGAGCAGGGAAACACCACAAAGATCTTCCAGAACCCTGATGACCCAAGAACTCAGGACTACGTAACAGGCCGTTTCGGCTAGACCTAGATCCACAGTTAGGCCCCAGCATTCCTAGGATTGCTGGGGTTTTCCTATATCAAAGGGTCTTCGGCTACTAGGGCTGTGCAGTAGGCGAGCAATAGACTGGGGCTCATGAGAAAGATTCTTGGTCTAACCAGATACGCAGTATTCATTCCTGCAGTTGCTTCAATCATTGGAGCTTTGTTGCTCATGGCTCAGGGTTCTATAGCGATGGTCAAGGCTGTTATTGACAGTGTGACGGGGAAGTCTTACCTAAAGGTAACCATCGTTGAGGTTCTAACTGCGGTTGATGCAATCCTGCTGGGAACTGTGCTTCTGGTTATTGGTTATGGTCTCTATGAACTATTTGTTGACACAGACCTAGAAGTTCCAGCCTGGTTGCAGGTCCATGACCTCGATGATCTCAAGTCAAAACTTATTGGTGTTGTCGTAGCAATCATCGCTGTTATCTTCGTCGGTGTATTTGTTGACGTAGATAGAGCAGCAGATGTTGTTTCCTATGGACTCGGTGCGGGAGCTCTTGTCACGGGCCTAGCAATATTCGCGTATGCCACCAAGAAGGCAACGAACGCTAAGAAGTCAGAGACTCCAAAGAAGTAGTTTTACCTCCTTCAAGGTCCTAGGGATAAGGGTCTAGAAAGCCTAAACTTAGCCCCATGCGAGCATTCCGTAGATTTATGACCCGAGCATTGCTCTTGGGGTTACTAGCGTTCCTGATCGTGCCTATGGTTATTCCATTTGATTCCAGTGGCACAAAGACCAATGTTGAAGCTGCTGGAGCTAACGCAGAATTC
>JBDLVB010000100.1:0-3385 GCA_039805005.1 Actinomycetota bacterium | reverse complement strand
TTGAAGGATTAACTCACGCTTACGTTTCCCCAGGTTCACTTACCTTTGAGATAAATGGAGGTTCATATCGTCTAACCGCCTTTGAGCAAGCAGGTAGCGATGACCTCTTGGTCTATTTCAAGGATGCAACCTCAGGTAAATCAAGTTATGGAACTGGTCGTTCTGTGACAGCAAAACATCAACCTGATGGAACCTATGCCGTCGATTTCAACTTTGCATCTAACTTCTTTTGCGCCTACACAGATTTTGCAACCTGTCCGATAGCTCCAGTCGAGAATAACCTCTCAATCGAAATAGAAGCCGGGGAATCTTTACCGGATATGCGCTTTACCTCCGAAGGAATAAAGGAACAGGTAGCTAAGTGAACAATGAGATAGCCAAAGACTTACCGCTTCTTCTGAACAAGGAAGGTAAGCCTGCTCTATGTCTTGTCACCGGAGCAACTGGCTACATCGGTGGACGTTTGGTTAGAGAACTTCTGCAGCATGGTTACCGGGTAAGAGTCATGGCTAGAAACATTGATCGTCTTTCTAGCTACCCATGGTTCAACCAGGTTGAAGTCGTAGAAGGCGATGCCAATGATGAAGATGCAGTGGATAAAGCTTTAGACGGCATTGATGTTGCCTACTACCTACTCCACGCTCTTCACGTTCGAGAAGACTTTGAGAGATTGGAAAAAGAGTGGGCGACCACCTTTGGCAAGATGGCCAAGAAGAATAATGTCAAGAGAATGGTTTATCTTGGCGGAATGGCTGACAGCCATAGTCAACTCAGTGCTCACCTATCTTCAAGAGCTGAAACTGGTGAGATTCTTAGAGCTTCCGGAGTTCCAACTATCGAGCTTAGAGCTGGAGTTGTAATCGGATCTGGTTCAGCATCGTTTGAGATGCTTCGTTACCTAACTGAACGTATTCCTGTGATGGTCACACCTAAGTGGGTAACAGTAAGAATCCAACCTATTGCGGTTAGAGATGTTCTTCGCTATCTAGTTGGTGCAGCTGGAATTAAAGAAGAAATAAACGATCACTTCGATATCGGTGGTCCTGAAGTTCTTACCTATAGAGAACTCATGATGCAGTATGCAGAAGCAGCTGGACTTCGCAAGAGAATCATCATGCCACTACCTGTTCTAACACCAAGACTTTCAAGTGCCTGGGTTGGGCTTGTAACTCCTGTGCCAATTACATTGGCAAGACGACTTATTGACAGCCTGAAGAATGAAGTTGTTTGCTCAGATGACAGAATCAAGAAGCACATCCCAGACCCTGCATCAGGACTAACTACCTTCAAGGCAGCTGTTGCCTTAGCACTTACTCGCATTAAGGAAGCCAACGTTGAAACTCGTTGGTCAAATGCAGCGTTACAAGGTGGTCCTAGCGAGCCACTTCCGACAGACCCAACCTGGGCTGGTGGAACTCTATACACAGACATCAGAACCGAAATCACTAACGACCCAGTAGATAAGGTGTGGCCAAGAGTTGAATCCATCGGTGGAGATAACGGCTATTCAACAGCCACCTGGGCTTGGGAACTTAGAGGTCTTCAAGATCGTCTAGTTGGCGGTGTTGGCCTTAGAAGAGGAAGACGAGACCCTTACTTCCTAATTGAAGGTGAATCTCTAGACTTCTGGCGCGTAGAGGCTTTGGACAGACCAAGACTTCTTCGTCTAAGAGCCGAGATGAAGATGCCAGGACTTGCTTGGTTGGAATGGAATGTTGAGCCAACGCCTGAAGGTGGAACAAAGGTTGTTCAGAGAGCAATTTTCGTACCTAAGGGTCTTTTAGGTCACATTTACTGGCTAACAGTGCTGCCTATGCACGGATTAGTGTTCCCTAGCATGGTTAAACATGTCGCTCACGGCACAAGAATCAAGCGCCGCAAATAGACTGGTCTAATGAAGAAAACAACTCTGGCAGTACTGGCACTGTTGTTTGTAACAATTGCTTGGGGAGCTTCCTTTGTTGTTATGAAGCCAGCAATGGTAAAGATCCCCGTCTTTGACTTTTTAGCAATCCGTTTCACTATCGCAGCGGCTCTAATGATTGCTGTTCGACCTCAAGTTCTTAAAGCCTTTAGAGGACCCACACTTCTTTATGGAGTAATTCTGGGTGCTGTGCTGAGCTTTGGCTATGTCACGCAGACTATTGGTCTTACTCTCTCAACAGCAGCAATCACCAGCTTCATTACCGGACTTTACGTAATTCTCACCCCAATCATTATTTGGATTCTTTTCAAGAGAAGACCAAATTCTGTAGTTGCCGTTGGAGCAATCCTTGCAACCGTTGGATTGGGATTCATCACAATCAAGGACGCTGCATTTGATTTCGGACAGATCTGGACCATGCTTTGTGCTCTTGGCTTTGCTCTACACATTGTTGGTTTGGGTAAGTGGTCACCGGGTAAAGATGTTTACGCTCTGACTGTTATCCAGTTGGTTACTGTTGCAGTGATCTGTTGGATCGGTGCACTGCCAGATGGCTTCCAAGAACCTATCGACTTTGAAGTTTGGTTCGCTGTTCTATTCACTGCAGTATTTGCAACAGCTATCGCTTTCTTTATTCAGACCTGGGCTCAGTCCATTATGGATGCTTCACGTGTAGCAATCATCTTGACTATGGAAGTTGTATTCGCGGCTTTGACCTCAGTTGCAGTTGGACAAGAAGTTCTCTCTCTTCAGGTCATATTTGGAGGATCTCTGATGTTGGCCGCCATGTTGCTAATTGAATGGCCTCGCAAGGACATGAAGCCAGATGAAATCATCTACGAACCGATGGCTCACTAGGCAAAAATGATTCTTGCTATCGACGCCGGAACCACTGGAGTGACAGCATTAGTCATCAACCAAGACGGATCAAGAGCAGCCCACGGCTACCAAGAGTTCCCTCAACACTTTCCTCAACCTGGCTGGGTTGAGCACGACCTTGAAGAAATATGGCAGGCAACCAAATCTGCAGTGCAACAGGTTCTAGATGCTCCAGGTCCTGTAACGTTCCAAGGTCTAGGTATAACCAACCAAAGAGAAACGATAGGACTCTGGGATAGGAAAACCTTGGTCTCCCCTACTCCAGCAATTGTTTGGCAGGACAGAAGAACTACACAGATTCTCAAAGATCTAAAAAGTAATCCAAGCATTAGTAAAGTTCAGCAACTAACTGGCTTACCCCTTGACCCATACTTCAGCGCTTCTAAGCTTCGCTGGATTGCACTCAATAAACCTGAGATCTGGAAGGAAGTCACTGAAGGCAAGCTAATTGTTGGCACTATAGATGCCTATTTGATTTCAAGGCTCACTAATGGAAAATCTCACATCACTGATGCGACAAATGCCTCTAGAACCCAGCTCTATGACATCCACCAAGGCCAATGGTCAGAAGAACTATTGGAT
>JBDLVB010000099.1:0-4963 GCA_039805005.1 Actinomycetota bacterium | reverse complement strand
ACCTGACCAAGCCAAATGACAATTGGCAAACCTGGAACGCATTAGTTCTTGGTCTTAGAGACTACGTTTCAAAGAATGGTTTCAGATCAGTCGTCTTAGGACTTAGCGGTGGTATCGATTCAGCAATCGTGGCAAACATCGCCGCTGATGCAGTTGGAGCGGAAAATGTTTTCGGTGTTTCAATGCCAAGCAACTTCTCTTCAGAGCACTCTAAAGATGACGCAAAAGCTTTAGCAGAACGCAGAAGCATCAACTACCAAGTTCAGCCAATTGCTGATCTAGTCTCTGGATTTGAAAAACAGCTAAACCTTGAAGGACTCTCTGTTGAAAATCTTCAGGCAAGAGTCAGAGGTGTGATTCTGATGGCTCTTAGCAACAAAGATGGTCATCTAACTCTGACCACAGGCAACAAGACTGAACTTGCCGTTGGTTATTCGACTATTTATGGTGACACTGTTGGTGGCTACAACCCACTAAAGGATGTTGAAAAGACACTGGTCTGGGAACTAGCTAGATGGCGAAATGAGTACGCCAGGGCACGCGGAGAAGTTGAACCAATTCCACAAAACTCTATTGAGAAAGCACCATCTGCTGAATTGAGACCAAACCAGGTAGATCAAGACTCTCTGCCGCCATACGATGTTCTAGATGCAATATTGGATGCTTACGTGAACAGAAGAAAGTCTTCTGCTGACATAGTTGGATATGGATTCGATGCTGAACTAGTTGAGAAAGTACTAACTCTTGTTGACCGTTCAGAGTGGAAGAGAAGACAGTCTGCCATTGGTCCAAAGATCACAGGCATGGCTTTCGGTCGAGACAGACGTTTACCAATTACAAACAAATACAAGGGATAGCTGATGCACGAGATTTCACCAAAGGTTGTTAGAAGTGGAACCCTGCTTGATTTCAAGAAGGCAGGAAGAAAGTTCTCCGCTCTAACTTCTTACGATTCCCTCACTAGCGGCATCTTCGATGAGGCCGGTATTGATGTCCTACTGGTTGGCGATTCAGCTGCCGATAACGTTCTAGGTTATGAAACAACACTGCCAATAACCGTCGATGAAATGATTCCATTTGGTAGAGCAGTTAGCAGAGCTGCAAAGAGAGCTCTAGTTGTTGTTGACATGCCTTTCGGAAGTTATGAATCAGGGCCAGAACTAGCCTTGGAAAATGCCGTCAAGATAATGAAACTCACTGGGGCAAGTGCAGTAAAGCTTGAAGGTGGAACTCGAAGCGTTAAGCAAATCGAAGCTCTAGTCACCGCTGGCATTCCAGTAATGGCACATATTGGCTTCACTCCCCAATCAGTTCATTCACTTAGTGGCGCTAAGGTACAGGGACGTGGCGATTCAGCCAAAACTCTGATCGACGACGCATTGGCGATTCAAGCTGCAGGTGCCTTTGCTGTTGTGCTCGAATTAGTTCCTGCTGCACTAGCCACTGAAGTCAGCCAGCTCCTTGAAATACCAACAATTGGTATTGGTGCTGGATCGGGAACTGATGGCCAAATACTTGTCTGGACAGATTTTGCTGGCCTTTATCCTGGCAAGGCTAGAAAGTTTGTAAAGCAGCAGACCTTAGAACTACTCTGCTTGAAGCAGCTTCTACCTATAGACAAGAAGTAGCCGAGTCAGTCTTTCCATCTCAAGAGCACTCTCACGAGTAGACCACTTCTGCGTCTCTAGGACTTATCCTGCTCGTCTTCTTCAGACCAAGTCTTTGATCTTGATTTCAGTATCTCAAACGCGTTCTCAGCTTCTTCACGAGTTGCAAAGGGACCAATTCGATAGAGTGCCAGAGCTTGCTTGCCTACCTCAACACTTAATGCCTTGGTGTTGAACCAGTATTCGGGGACAGGCTGTTCGGTAATTTGTTGACTCCTCTTGCGTTTCACTTCTGAGCATACAGAGCCTTGGTATCTAGTATGGAGTTATGCCTAGAGATGCGAAAACTGGATACCTAATTCCTGGTCGCATCAGCCCAAAACTAGATGTCCCAGCCTCCATCACAAGACCTGAATACGTTGGAAAGGCTATGCCTGCCAAATTCACTGGCTCAAACATCAAGACTCCAGAGCAGATTGAAAAGATTAGACATTCTGGAAAGATTGCAGCTCAAGCAATCGAGCTTGTTGGACGCAATGCCAAACCAGGTGTGACAACCGATCAGCTAGACAAGATAGCCCACCAGTTCTTGATTGATAATGGCGCTTACCCCTCCACTCTTGGCTATCGAGGCTACCCAAAATCTATTTGCTCATCACTTAATGAAGTTATCTGTCACGGTATTCCTGATGACACAGTTTTAGTAGATGGCGACATTCTAAATATTGACATCACCGCTTACATCGACGGTTACCACGGTGATAGCAACCAAACTTTCCTAATTGGTGATGTAAAACCTGAAGTAGCTGAACTAGTTGAAAGAACTCGTGAGGCTTTGGCCAGAGGTATCTCCGTTGTTGCTCCAGGCAGATCAGTAAACCTTATTGGTCGAGCCATTGAGTCTTATGCAAAGCGTTTTGGTTATGGCGTGGTGAGAGATTTTACGGGACATGGAATTGGTGAAGCATTCCACAGCGGACTCATCATCCCCCACTATGACTCTGCTCCGATGTATTCAGATGAGATGCAGGTAGGCATGGTGTTCACTATTGAACCGATGCTTACTCTGGGCACACATCAATGGGACATGTGGGCTGATGGTTGGACTGTTGTTACTAAAGATAAAAGTATTACCGCTCAGTTTGAGCACACACTCGTCGTCACTGAAACTGGTGCAGACATTTTGACATTGGCCTAAGGAGAATCATGGCAAAGAGAGCTATCGGAATAGACATCGGTGGAACAGGCATCAAGGGTGCTTTAGTGGATGTCAAATCAGGAAAACTACTTAGTGAACGTTTGCGTTACGAAACACCAAAAGGTGGAACACCAAAAGCAATTGCGAACACCCTGAAGGATCTGATTGCTAACCTGCCTAAATCTGAGGGACAACCTGTAGGTATTTGTTTTCCAGCGGTAGTAAAGAACGGCGTCACAAAGTCAGCTGCCAATGTTTCCAATGACTGGATTGATTTGGATGCAGACAGACTGTTTGAAAAAGAACTAAAGAGAACAGTTCACGTGCTCAATGATGCTGATGCAGCAGGTTTGGCAGAAGCAAAGTTCGGAGCTGCAAAGAACGTCAAAGGATTAGTTGTTGTAACCACCCTTGGCACAGGTATTGGAACCGCTTTGATCTATAACGGCAAACTAATTCCTAATGCTGAACTTGGGCACCTTGAAATTGATGGTGTTGATTATGAATCAAAGGCGGCATTCTCAGCTAAAGAGCGTGAGGAACTTACCTGGGAGCAATGGGCTAAGCGTCTGCAGAAGTATTACGGAAGACTAGAGGCCCTCTTGACCCCGGATCTATTCATCGTTGGTGGCGGAGTTTCAAAAGAACATGAAATGTTCCTGCCGCTTTTAAAGCTGAAGACCAAGATTGTTCCAGCAACGAACAGAAACAGTGCAGGAATTCTTGGAGCTGCCCACTGGGCTAAAAAGAACACTCTGGATTAGTGGAGGGGCCGGCCGATACGCCGGGTTCTGTACCTTACGGTGACGGCCATCTATCTAGCGACATTGTTACCAATGCCATCAAGCGGTCTACCCGAAGACTTGAACTAGCTGCTCTCAAACGCCTTCTGTATGACCTTGCTCCGAGCGAGGTTTACATAGCCGACTTAGTTACCTAAATCGCTGGTGGTCTCTTACACCACCGTTTCACCCTTACCACTTACGTGGCGGTCTACTCTCTGTTGCACTTTCTTGCGGTTTACACCGAGTGGGTGTTACCCACCACTCTGCTATTTGGAGCCCGGACGTTCCTCGTTAACGACAAGCGTTACCGCGACCGTCTAGCCGACCCTTCCTCAATAAGAGTAATAGAGATGGCTGGAGAGGGTAAGCCCCTATAGGTGATGGGTTTGATTGACTACTGTGATCTCGGCAGCTTCATTGCCCCAGAAACGTACGATGCTGATTGAGCAAGGTGCAACACTGGTTCTCCAATATGACGGCCAACCAGCCTGCAGAGCGTTCTTTAGGAAGCCTCTGATTGGCATTACGTGGGAAACGACAATTACTGTCTGCCCTTCGTATTTGTCCAAGATAGCGGCAAGGCCTTGCTGAACTCTCACATCAAACTCTTCAAGAGACTCACCACCTGGTGGGGCAATTTTGACATCTCCACGCCATTGCTCATAGTGATCTGGCCAGTTAGTCGCAACTTCCTGATTGGTGTGTCCATCCCAATCACCAAATGAAATCTCGGCAATGTCGTCGTTAATGTCAACAGACAGGCCCAACTTTGAAGCAATGATGGCTGCCGTCTCACGGGTTCTGGCAATTGGTGAGCTAACAACGATTGAGGGTTTCAATACTTTTGCGTAGACACCTGAATGGCTGACCTTTGAAAGTGCTTCTGCTGCCGCTTGGGCATCTTGAATACCTGCTTCGGAAAGCTGTGGGTCTTCCCCACCACGACCTGAGATACGGTGACTTTCAGTAAGAATAGTTCTGCCGTGACGAACCAAAATGATTGTGGTTAGTTTCTTAGACACGTTTCTTGGAGCACGTACTGAACTCGGTAGCTCTGGGTTGTATTCAAGATCTGCTGCAATGACCTTTGATGAAGATGTAACAACGCTGATAGTTGAGGTGTCAGGTGAGCCGACAAACTTTCTAACTACGCTCTTTTCAGCGTCCATCGCCTCATTAGCCAGAGCATCGGCTTTGCCGTTTTGCTCTCTAGGAATCCATTCGAAAGAAATCTTTCTTGAACCAATGCTCTTCACCATTGCCTGGAAGAGATCTTGCATGCCCTCGTTCTTGACTTTCCAACGACCAGACATTTGCTCAACTACGAGTTTGCTGTCCATACGAACCAGAAGTTCGGCATCAGGAGCAATTTC
>JBDLVB010000098.1:0-3405 GCA_039805005.1 Actinomycetota bacterium | reverse complement strand
GGGTTTATGTCACAGCTACACAAAAGCAAGACACTTTTGAGAATGCTCTGCACTTTGAATCTAATCTCGTTGCCTATG
The DNA here is from genome assembly GCA_039805005.1 of Actinomycetota bacterium. Lineage (GTDB taxonomy): Bacteria > Actinomycetota > Actinomycetes > Actinomycetales > Microbacteriaceae > Rhodoluna. Next base: position 3,327 of record JBDLVB010000098.1, on the reverse strand, counting down.
AAGGAAACGACAACTGGATTGAAGGAACTCTAGACAGCATCTACACAAATCTGAACGAGCCTGAAGTCGCAGGTCCTGGACAAGATTGTGATGTCTGTCAGTTCTTTGATCAACGAGTAAATCTTGCAATTGACATGCACGAACTCGTTTGGAAGAACTGCGAGCACTGCGGAAGCAGAATGCTAAAGACCATCTATGGCATGTTGCCAGGTGAACCACCAGCTGGGCATATCGCTATGGGCTGTGTTGTTGGAATGGATGATCCGGAATGGATCTGCCCTAAATGTGATTATCAAGATCAGGATTAAAAAGTTTCAAGCTCTAAAGAAGTAAACGGCAACGATGCCAAATAAAAACTAAACCAAAAAAGGAACCCATGCACGAAATCAAATGTCCACACTGTAAGACAGTATTCAGCGTAGATCAGGCAGAATATGCCGGATTGCTGGAACAGGTAAGAACTAAAGAGTTCGAAAACGAACTTGCTACCCGCCTGCACCTTGAGCAGGAAAAGCAGGCAGCTCAGATCGATGCTGCCAAGCAAACTGCAGAAGCGGCTAAGGCTAAGGCAATCTCTGACAAGGATTTGGAGATCCAGAAGCTCAAGTCAGAGCTCGACAAAGGCGAAACCGCTATTGAACTTGCTCGTAAGACAGAAGCAGAAAAGGCTGCTAAAGAACTTGCAGACAAACAGCTCGAAATTGCGAACCTAAAGGCGGCTTTGGAGCAGAAGACAACTCAAGGTGAGTTGGCAGTTCAAACAGCGGTATCAGATGCTGAAAAGACAAACATCCAGTTGAAGGCAGAACTAGACAAGCTTGCAGCTGAGAAGAAAATGTCGGAACAGAACGCTAAAGAGAACCATGCTAAGGAGATTGAAACTCTCAAGGGTGAGATTCAGAGAATCAAGGACATGAAGTTGCAGCTCTCAACCAAGATGGTTGGTGAATCGCTGGAACAGCACTGTTCAAATGAATTTAACGCAATTCGTTCAGCAGCTTTCCCTAAGGCGTACTTTGAGAAAGACAATGATGCCTCAACTGGTAGCAAGGGTGACTTCATCTTCAAGGACTTCACAGACAGCCAAGTTGAATACATCAGCATCATGTTTGAGATGAAGAACGAGTCAGATGCAACCAAGGCTAAGCAGAAGAACGAAGACTTCTTCAAGGAGCTGGACAAGGACCGCAATGAGAAGGGCTGCGAATACGCAATTCTTGTCTCATTGCTAGAGCCAGAGTCGGAGCTCTACAACCAGGGCATTGTTGATGTTTCACACAAGTATCCAAAGATGTATGTTGTGAGACCACAGTTCTTTATCCCGATGATCACACTTCTGCGTAACGCAGCTATGAAGAGCATTGAGTTCAAGAATGAGCTTGCCCTCATCAAGTCTCAGAACATCGACATCACCAACTTTGAAGCAGACCTAGACGAGTTCAAGGCTGGATTCGGTAAGAACTACAGACTGGCTTCAGACAAGTTCAAGAACGCCATCAAGGAAATCGATGCTGCAATTAGAAACCTTGAGAAGACTAAAGAAGATCTTCTAGGCTCTGAGAAGAACCTGCGTCTGGCTAATGACAAGCTCGATGGTGTCACAGTCAAGAAGTTGACTAAGAACAACCCAACCATGAAGGCTAAGTTCGAAGAACAAGCCGGCAACAAAGACCTGGAGTAACACTCCAAGCTAACTTCTGGCTCACAGCATCAACCATTTCCCCCCTTTCTGGTTGGTGTTGTGAGCCAGAATCCTTAAACAACGCAACTTAGCCAAATCAAATCCCCATGCGGCTACATGGAATACTCTGAACTTGAGGTGAGAAATGGAATCTTTTGAAGCGGTAGTAGCCACAGCGCTCGAGGCCGAGAATTACGTCGTAGCTGGCCCGATAACTATAAAGTGGTTCAGCCCAGGCCATCCAAAAAACAAAGGTGAACAACCGAATCGTCTAGAAATTGATCTGGTGGCGGCTCGAGGTGATCGTCTCGTTCTGGCAACTATAAAGTCATTCTTTGGTTCTGGAGGCGTCTTTCCGAAAGACGTGATGGGGACAGGCCGTGGTGCATCTGGATACACAATGATCAACGACAAAAAGAAACGTGCAGAGCTAATTGAGTTGGTTGCAGCGAAGTATGGTTATGAAGTTAAAGATGTTGAAGTAAGGCTTTATGCAGGAAAGTTTGCAGGTGTCCAAGGCGAGCAAATTATTCGTGACTGGGCAAGCAAGCAGGTACTGGGGGGAGGAGTTCTGCAAGTCGTGAATGCTCTGCAACTGAGCAAAGTAATATTTGCTCTGGCAAAGGAATCTCATTATCAAAATAACGTAGCGATCGCTTTTGCGAAGACGCAACTCGAGGCAGAGCTAATACAGGCCAGAGAAGACAAGGCGAAATTAAATGAACTCAAATCTGAGCCGGCTAAGCCATCTAGTGCTGCAAAAACACTAATGACCTTGCGCGAAACAGAGAGCCTGTTCCCTTTGGGTTCTTAGGCTACTTCCACCAAAGATGGTTTTACAGGTATTGTCATTGGCTATACCCAACAGCATTCGGCCCAACCTTATGTCACCGTCTATGACGGTACAACGGGTATTTCTAAGCGAAGAGTTACGCACTCACTGAAGAAAGTCGATTGAAAGACAGCTTGCTCAAGTCCTAGAACTTAGCGCAATCCGATTCATCTCGAGTCGAGTTTCAGCCAAACAGCTCAGGAATAGTAGCCCCGTGAGAGGTCTTCAGGTCCTCTAGGTTCCAGGTAGCGATGTCTTGGATCTCTAGTTGTCCTGAAGCATCGGTAACACCAATTCTTAGCACTGGGATTCCCCTTGCTTCGCATAGTCCAACAAACTTGACGTCGTCTTCTCTACCTACAGAAACGATGACTCTTGCTGTTGATTCTGAGAATAGAGCTGCTGTTAGGTCAACACCGTCTCGCTCAGTGATCTCGTTAAGCCAGACTCTTGCGCCCATACCAAAACGTAGTGTGCTTTCAACTAGTGTCTGAGCCAGACCACCCTCTGATAGGTCATGAGTAGATGCAAGTAGGCCTTGAAGAGATGCTCCTTGAAGCAATTCAGCAAGAGCTTTTTCTGCAGCTAGATCAACTACAGGTGGTCTACCACCTAGGTGATCATGAATAACTTCAGACCAAACTGAGCCATCTAGTTCATCTCTAGTAGTACCTAGAAGGTAGATGTTGTTTCCTGCATCTTGCCAGCCAGAAGGAATTCTTCTTGCAACATCATCAATAACACCTAGAACACCAACTACTGGTGTTGGGTGAATGGCAACATCACCGGTTTGGTTATAGAAGGAAACGTTACC
>JBDLVB010000097.1:0-3423 GCA_039805005.1 Actinomycetota bacterium | reverse complement strand
TCAAAGAACCTTGTGCTCACTGTAAGCATGCCTAAGTCCAAGACTCTGTCATTGTCTAAAAACAATGTCCTTCTAAAGCAAAGGACTGACTTCATTCTGAAGGCACTTACTGCAAAGGGAATAAAAGCAACAAAGGTTACGAAGTCTCTAGCCGCAACTGGTGTTGCAGATTCGCTAACCGTTTCAGCTAGCTTCGTCAAATAGTTCTGTTAGTTGTTTGTAAGCAGTAATCCTTATTGAGTAAGGTATGAACGTGAACCCAGTTAAACCAACCAGCTCAATTTCATACATCATGCCTGTATTGAATGAAGAGGCTCACCTTCGAAGCGCTGTTGCCAGCATCTTCGAACAGCACGGTTTAGTAGCTGGCAAAGCTGAAGTTATTTTGGCTCTAGGTCCCTCTAAAGATAAGACCAATGAAATAGCCGAAGCATTGAGCAAGGAATACCCAGTTCAATTGGTTTCAAATCCAACTGGTAAGACACCTGCCGGATTAAACCTTGCTATCGGCAAAGCCAAGCACGATGTAGTCATAAGAGTTGATGCCCATAGTGTGCTTTCCCCTGACTACTCAATCAATGCCGTAAAGATCTTGAGTGAAACTGGGGCTGGCAACGTCGGCGGAATCATGAAAGCCGAGGGAGTAACCCCTTTCCAGAAGGCAGTGGCATGGGCCTACGGCAGCAGATTTGGTCTAGGTGGTGGCACATATCACGTTGGTGGTGAAGCTGGACCAAGCGATTCGGTCTATCTAGGAGTATTCCGCAGAGATGTTCTCCTAAAACTGGGCGGATTCGACGAGAAGATGATCCGTGGTCAGGATTGGGAGCTAAACCTGAGAATCAGAGAATCAGGCGAGCAAGTTTGGTTTGATCCAAGCCTCGTGGTGACCTATTTCCCAAGAAGTACCTGGAGAAAGCTACTAAAGCAGTTCTTTGACACCGGTGCTTGGCGGGCACTTTTGACTAAATCTCACCCAAATAAGGCAAATCTTAGGTATTTTGCTCCACCAGCACTGGTTTTAACCTCATTTATTGGGCTAATCCTTGCAATTTCAGGATTTGGCGGGCTAATTGGGCTTTTGCCTATGGTTTCCTACCTATTAGCCGTTACTCTAATCTCCCTAACCGCTAAAGGATTGAGCCTCAAGGCTAAATTAGCCCTCCTAGTTACCTTGCCAACCATGCACTTTAGCTGGGGAACAGGTTTCATTGCAGGGCTGTTCCTCAAGCGTTGAAACTAGACTTGTGTTGAACCGATAGGAACGCGAAAGCACATGTCTAAATACAAAGTAACTAAGGCCGTTATTCCGGTAGCGGGATTAGGTACACGTTTCCTTCCAGCAACCAAGGCAATGCCTAAAGAGATGCTTCCCCTAATCGATAAGCCTGTTATTCAGTATGTTGTCGAAGAAGCAGTTGAGGCTGGGCTACAAGACATCTTGATGATCACAGGTCGAAACAAGAATGCTTTAGAGAACCACTTTGACCGCGTTGCTGAATTGGAAATGAACCTTGAACTTAAAGGTGACAAAGATCGCTTGGCTAAGGTCATGGAATCTACTGACATTGCAACCATTCACTATGTGAGACAGGGAGACCCAAAGGGTCTAGGTCACGCAGTTCTTAGAGGTAAAGCTCACATCGCCAACAACTCTTTTGCTCTACTACTTGGTGACGATGTTATGGACTCAAGAGACGTTCTACTTTCCAAGATGCTAGAAGTTCATGAAGCAACCGGAGAAAACGTTGTTGCTTTGATGGAAGTAACCCCAGAGCAAATACATCTTTATGGCTGTGCTGCTACCGAAGGCTCTATTGAAGATGGTGTTGTGAGAATCACTGGTCTAGTTGAGAAACCAAAATCAGATGAAGCTCCATCAAATCTTGCAGTGATTGGTCGCTATATCTTGCGTCCTGAAATTTTTGACATTCTCGAAGAAACCGAACCTGGGCGTGGTGGTGAAATTCAGCTAACCGATGCCCTGATGGCTGCTGCTAAGAACCCAGAGCGTGCCGGTGGAGTGCTTGGTGTTGTATTTAGCGGAAGACGTTATGACACCGGTGACAAACTCGACTTCATTAAAGCAACTCTTCGACTAGGTGTCGACAGAGAAGACATCGGCGAAGATCTTCGCTCTTGGCTAAAAGAATTCAACAAAGAAATTTAAGGTAAACGGAATATTTTATGGCTTCAAATTTGAACGTAGTTGTCTGCTCCTTCTATACCGCGGATGACTATTACCGTCAACACGGTGAACGTCTAGCTAAGAAACTTGATGAGCTAGGTGTTGAGTATGTCCTTCGTGAGATTGAAAAGAAAGAGGGAGAGGACTGGGCTGATATTTGTCGCAGAAAAGTTCCTTTCCTAGCTGAGGTTTGTGCAGCTAACCCAGATAAGAAAGTTTTCTGGATGGATGTTGACTGCATGATTCTGGAATTGCCAGAGTATATCTTCAACACTTCAGCAGACATCGTTGGATTCCAAAGAGGCTACTCTTCCCCTACCACCATTGGTTATGGCAACAGATCTAGATTCTGGGAGCCATCATTCTGGGGCGTAAACACAACACCTCTGGCCCGCAAGATGATTGCAGATGCTGCTGAACTTGAGAAGGACTCACCAGTCAAGGCAACTGACGACTACTTCATGGAAGAAGCATGGAGAGCTAACTGCGAGAACATGAGCTTCCAAATCATTCCTTCAAACGCTGTCTTCGGCAGAGGAACTGTGAATGCCGATTCACGAACCGCATTCTTTAAATTTGGTGCCAGCGGAAACGTTGCAGAGTTCAAGGGCAAGGTTCAACAACACACCAGTGGCGGTAAGCGTCCTAGCCTTCGCAAGAGAGCACTGAACCTAGCCAAGAAGGTTGAAAGTCTACTTCCTCGTAAGATTTCAGCAAGACTAAGACTTCTAGCTGACACCACAGGTATCACAGGAAAGCTCACAACTGGTAGTGCCAGCAAAGAGCAGCAGGCCAGAAAGAAGATTTCTGATGATCTTCAGTTCGCAGCCCAAGCTGGACAGGTTGAAAAGTTCAACGGCTTGAAGGCTGAGTTTGAGAACAAGTTCCGCCTCACTCAAGCTGAGGTGAACTCCATCGAAGCATCCAAGAGTTTCTTGCATTACGCAAGCAAGTCTTCTAGTTCATCCATCAACCTTGCTTGGTGGGCAAAGCCATTCCCAGGTAACTTCGGAGACTGGCTATCCCCTCTAATCGTTAGCCACTACACAGACAAGAAAGTTATCTTCCAGTCTCCAGTTCGTATGGCTACAAAAGATCACATGATTGGCCTTGGTTCCATCGGTAGATTCATCAAGCCAAACTCTGTAGTTGTTGGAACTGGAATCTCAACTGATGAACTAACTCTTGCCAAGAGTGCTAACTACGTTTCAGTTCGAGGGCCAGTAACCGCTCGT
>JBDLVB010000096.1:0-3450 GCA_039805005.1 Actinomycetota bacterium | reverse complement strand
CTGGTAGCGACCAAAACTATCTTGTGACTGTTGATCAGTTAGAAAAAGCAAGAACTCCAAGAACCAAGGTTCTGCTATTTGTTTCTCCTTCAAACCCAACTGGCTCTGTTCACTCACGTGAAGAAGTTGAAGCTATTGGTAAGTGGGCTTATGAAAATGGTCTTTGGGTAATCACCGATGAGATTTACCAGAACCTCACATATGACGGTCTAAAGGCTTATTCAATTACTGAAGTAGTGCCTGAGCTAATTGATAGAACCATCATGGTTAATGGTGTTGCTAAGACTTATGCCATGACTGGTTGGCGTTTGGGTTGGATGGCTGGACCACTAGATGCAATGAAAGCTGCAGCTAACCTTCAGTCTCACCTTTCTTCTAACGTTTCAAACATCAGTCAGAGAGCAGCTATTGCAGCTCTTACTGGTCCGCAAGATGAAGTTCTTGCAATGCGTGATGCATTCGATAGAAGAAGAACAATTGCTGTTGATGAACTAAACAAGATCCCTGGCTGGATTGCTCCAAAGCCTCAGGGTGCTTTCTATGTTTACTCAGATGTCACTGGACTACTTGGTAAAGAGTGGGGTGGCAAGAGAATTGAAACTAGCCTCGAGCTTTGTGATTACATGCTCGATGCAGCTGAAGTAGCTCTTGTCCCAGGTGAAGCATTCGGACCTTCTGGATATGTCAGATTGTCGTATGCACTAGGAGACGCTCAACTTCTTGAAGGAATTCAGAGACTACAAAGACTGTTTAGCTAAGTCTTTTAGATTCAGCCATAAGCTCGTCCCAACTATTTGGCATTTTGCCTGACTCAAGCATTTTTCTAAAGACCAGATAAGCATCTGTTTTTGACCCATAGGCACGTAACGTGTCGTCATTATTCACCCAGGCGTAGACAATCGCATGACTGCGTGTGCTGTACCTGAAGAAGATTCTGTACTGCTGGAGAAATTTTGCTCTAAACCAATGTGTATAGCTAGATCCAAGTGAATCTCCGAGACGGTGCTCTGGGTTGCTTGGATCACTCGGAATGCTCTCTCGAACTTGTTTGTTTAGGGCAATAAATTTTTTACCGGCTCGGGTCTTCACCCAATCTTCGCCAACTATTGACATAGCTTTAGCTGCTAGTGCTTTGTAGTTGTTGAATTCCAACTCAAAAGCTGGATGGATACTTTTAGTCCATTTGGTTTCGATCAACTATTTATCCTCATCATCTTCGAGGGCCTCATCCATGTCGAATGGCAATGGTTGAGCAATAAATTCAGCCAGGGTGGGTGGGAAGCCAGGAACACCAACTCCACGTTCACCTGACAACTCAAAGACCATGTCTTCGTAGTGTTTTTCGTCCAGGGGGATCAGTCGCTCAGGATGCTCAAGCATGTCCTTTTCCAAGAAGTCCAGCCATTGGTCGAATATCGGGTCCGCATGGTCTGATACCGGAGCTTTCTTGCTAACGCGTATACCCCCAGACTCATCGAGTATCCACTCCAGCTTGTCTCTCTTGTTTAGACCTAGGAGTTTGCGTATCCTTGCTGGAACGGTGGTTTGGTAGCGATCTGTGAGGCTTGATTCAAGCTCGTTGTTATCCATGAAGAAATGGTAATGCATATGCATTACCTACACAAGAGAGCAGATCGCCCTTTGCATTTAGCGGGCTACAGGGCTAAACTCGGTAGAGGTAGTTTGACAACTGCCCCAAGCCTAATCTGGCAAATTTAATCATTTTAGATATCAATCTATTAGTGTGCCTATTTGCCGATGAAGCACACTGAAGTAAAGGGCAGTGGCTCAATTGGTAGAGCAGCGGTCTCCAAAACCGCAGGTTGCAGGTTCGAGTCCTGTCTGCCCTGCAAACGGCTTCACATTTGTGATGTCGAAGAAGTAACACCAGCACTAACTGAAAGAAGAGAAATGTCAGAAGAACTAGAGCAGGCATCTGAAGACTTAGTAGAAAAGTCGAATGTCAACAAGGCAGCTGCGCGCGGTCCTATCGGTCGCATCATTCTTTTCATTCAGCAGGTAATCGCAGAGCTTCGCAAAGTTAACAAGCCAACCTTCAATGAACTACGTAACTACACAGGAGTTGTTCTTGGTTTCGTAACTGTAGTTATGTTCATCATCTTTGGCTTTGATTTCATCTTCGGCCAGGGAGTTATCTGGCTATACACCGCTTTCGATACCACCAACTAATTTTTAGCAACAACTAACTAAGGAAACACGTGACCGATTTCGAATCAGAGCAGAACCAGCCAGAAGAGATCAACCTAGAGGTTGAATCTTCTGATTACGCTGAGACCGATCCTGCTTACATTGATGACACTAACGCTGACGAAGCATCAGCTGAAGAGCTAGCTCTTCACGTTGAGAGCGATGTTGAAGTTGCTGCTGAATCTGAAACAGCAGCTGCTGAAGACATTCACGAAGCAGCAGTTGAAGAAACAGTTGTTGAAGATGAAGACCCATACGCTGCATTCAAGAAGGAACTTCGCGAGCAGCCAGGTAAGTGGTTCATCATTCACTCATACGCAGGTTACGAGAAGCGTGTGAAGCAGAACATTGAAAACCGTATGCTTTCAGTCGTTGGTGGAGACAACATCTACCAGATCGAAGTTCCAATGGAAGAATCCATTGAAATCAAGAACGGCCAGGGAAAGCTTGTGACCAAGGTTCGCATCCCAGGTTATGTTCTAGTTCGCATGGACATGAACGAAGACTCATGGTCTCTAGTTCGTGGAACACCTGCTGTTACCGGCTTCGTAGGCCACAGCGAGTACCCAAGCCCATTGCGTCCACAAGAAGCATTTGACATGTTGAAGACTCTTTATGTTCTACCTGAAGAAGCAGCAGCCAAGGCAGCTGTCAAGGGTGGAGCTAAGGGTAAGCAGAAGTCAATCCCTGTTAACGTCAACTACAAACTTGGCGAAAGCATCATGATCAAGGAAGGTTCTTTCGCGGGCCTACCTGGAACCATCAGCGAAATCAAACCAGAAAGCGGCAAGCTTATTGTTCTGGTTTCATTGTTCGAACGTGAAACTCCTGTTGAACTTGCCTTCGACCAGGTCTCAGCTCTCGTCTAAAGATTTACAAACCTAAAACCAAAGGAAACTAACAAATGGCACCGAAGAAAAAAGTAACCGGCATGATCAAGTTGCAGATCCAAGCAGGAGCGGCTAACCCAGCCCCACCGATTGGTCCAGCACTAGGTCAGCACGGTGTTAACATCATGGAATTCTGTACTGCATACAACAATGCAACTGCAGACCAGCGTGGAAACGTTGTTCCTGTTGAGATCACTGTGTATGAAGACCGTTCATTCACATTCATCCTGAAGACTCCACCAGCAGCTGAGCTAATCAAGAAGGCAGCTGGAGTAGCTAAGGGTTCAGCAACCCCTCACACCGTGAAGGTAGCAAAACTTACTCGCGAACAGGTTCTAAAGATCGCCGAGTC
>JBDLVB010000095.1:0-3472 GCA_039805005.1 Actinomycetota bacterium | reverse complement strand
CGGAAAAGTTCACCCTTGGCAACGATTGCTCCGCCGACTCCGGTTCCAATTGTGATCATCATCATGTGATCACTGCCCTGTCCTGCACCAAAACGGTATTCAGCCCAACCCGCTGCATTGGCATCGTTCTCAACAAACACTTCGACGCCGAGTCTTGCCTCAAGCTTTGCCTTGAGAGGTTCGTTTCTGAGGCTTAGGTTAGGAGAGTAAATCACTTCAGATTGGTCTGCATCGATAAACCCTGCAATTGCAACTCCAACGGCTGCGATGTCTTGACCTTCACTTAGTTCCTTGACCATGTCAACAACTGCGGTGATTAGATCGTCAGTGTTCTGAGCTGGTGTTGGTACCTTAAGACTTTTCAGGATCTTCCCAGATTCACTGACGAGAGCGCCAGCAATCTTGGTTCCACCAACGTCGATACCAACAGTGATCATTTGTTTCCTTAGGGATTGGGCGAATCTGAATCAAACTCCAGTTTATAACCGCATATTGTTACAATTCATCCCCTTTTTTACATCTATTTGGTTATCCCAAAAGGGTAGGCTAGTCAAAAGTTGTATTCACCCCCCACTATCAAGTTAGAGGTATACATGAAGTCCTTCGAAGTCCCATTAGTAGTTGTTTCGTCTCCAGAGACAAACATCACCGACCTTTTCCTGGATCGAGTAAAGCTCGACCCAAACTTGGCTCTAATCTCAAAGCAGGTTGAACCAGGTGTTTGGCAGGATGTCACAGCAAGTGACTACCTAAAAGAAGTAAAGGCTCTTGCTAAGGGATTCATCGCATCAGGCATCAAGCCTGGTCAAAGAGTTGGAATCATGAGCCCAACCAGTTATGAGTGGGCACTGTGTGACTTTGCTCTATGGTTTGCAGGTGCAGTTTCAGTTCCTATCTACGAAAGCTCTGCTCCTGCTCAGATTGAGTGGATCTTGGGTGACTCAGGTGCTATTGCCTGTATCTTCGCCAACGACCAGATGGTTCAGCTATTCAACTCAGTCAAGTCTTCTCTAAAGGATGTAAAGAAGGTTTGGACTCTAGACAGCAAAGACCTAAGCGAGCTAGTCAAGTCTGGCAAGTCAGTTTCAGACGAAGATCTAGAAAAGGCAAGAAAGAGTGCTGGTCTTGCAGATCTTGCAACCATCATCTACACATCAGGTACCACAGGTCAGCCAAAGGGTTGTGAACTCCTGCACCAGGGCTTTGTGGACCTATGCAGAAACGCTCAGGCAGTTCTTCCTGACGTTGTTCGCCCAGGTGAGACAACACTTCTGTTCTTGCCTATGGCTCACGTATTTGCACGCTTCATCTCAGTTCTATGTATTTCAGGTGGTGTGAAGGTTGGTCACCAGGGTGATTCAAAGACCGTTGCTCCTGCAATGCAGAGCTTCCACCCAACATTCCTATTGGCTGTGCCTCGTGTATTCGAGAAGGTTTATAACTCAGCAGAACAGCGTGCAGAATCAGCAGGCAAGGGCAAGATCTTCCATGCGGCAGCTGAAACAGCAATTGCATGGTCTATGGCTAAGGACACTAAGAAGGGTCCAAGCCTTGGCCTGAACGCAAAGTACAAGCTATTCGATGCACTGGTATACAAGAAGCTTCGTGCTGCAATGGGTGGAAAAGTTAAGTACGCCATCTCAGGTGGTGGCCCACTAGGAGCTCGTCTTGGACACTTCTACCGCGCAATCGGTCTAATCGTTCTAGAAGGTTACGGCCTAACCGAAACCACTGCCCCAGTAACTATTGGTCGTCCAGACAAGGTCAAGATTGGCAAGGTAGGTTTCCCACTACCTGGTTGTGGCATCATGATTGCTGAAGACGGTGAAATTCTGCTTAGAGGAACTAACGTTCTCAAGGGCTACTGGAACAACCCGAAGGCTACCAAGTCAACATTTGAAGGCGACTGGTTCAAGACTGGTGACATTGGTGCGTTGGATGAAGATGGTTTCCTATCTATCACAGGTAGAAAAAAGGAACTTATCATCACCGCTGGTGGAAAGAACGTTGCTCCAGCTCAACTTGAAGATCCACTTCGTGCAAACCCACTAATCAGCCAGGCTGTTGTTGTTGGAGATGCCAAGCCATTCGTTTCAGCACTTATTTCTATCGATGAAGAGATGCTGCCTATCTGGCTAGAAAACAATGGCATCAAGGAAAAGATGAGCATTGAAGATGCAACTAACAACCCACTTGTTATTGCAGAGATCTCAAAGGCAATTGAAGCTGTGAACTCAAAGGTTTCAACCGCAGAGTCAATTCGCAAGTTTGCTCTACTACCTAAGGATCTAACCGAAAAGACCGGTCACTTGACTCCATCTTTGAAGATCAAGAGATCAGTTGTTATGGAAGACTTCTCACACCTTGTTGATGACATCTATGCAGCAAGCGCTAAGTCAACCTGCCACAACATCGGTGACTACAAGATCTAGCGAAGGAACCAATCGGTTTGACGCAGTAGCTTCATGGCTTCCTTGCGTTCCTCGATTGACAATCTGTCTAGATAGAGCTTTCCATCCAGATGGTCATACTCGTGTTGCAATGCCTGGGCCATTAGCCCTTCCCCGCTCAGTGTGACACGAGTTCCATCTAGTTGGAATCCCGATAGCGAAGCCTTTGGGTATCGAAGTGTTTTATGCCAAAGTCCGGGAACTGATAAACAGCCCTCTTCAACTAGTGTTGGTTCACCTTCAAGGATTAGTTCTTCCGGATTAAGTAGATAACCGACAGTCCCATCAACGTTGTAACTGAATGCTCGAAGAGAAACACCTATTTGTGGAGCAGCAACTCCAGCCCTACCAGGTTCTTTAGTGGTGTCAATTAGATCTTCAACTAATGCTTTTGTCTTATCGCCGAAGTCCTTGACTACATCGCACTTTGAATTCAGTACTGGGTCACCGTAAAGGCGTATTTCTCTAACTGGCATTAGTTACTTGGACTTAACAAGTCCCTCAACAACAAGGGCAGCAAGTTCACGTGCTGCTTCTCTAGTGTTCTTGTGTAGTTGATCGAACTTGATAACTGATCCTGCAGCAAGAGCTGGGTCATAAGGAATCTTTACAACTGCACGAACTCTAGATTTGAAGTGAGCTTCAATCTCATCAAGTTTCACAAGGTTAGTTCCCTGAGTAGCAGTGTTCAAAGCTACTACTGAGCCTCGAACTAGATCTCCATAACCGTTAGCTTCCAGCCAGGTTAGAGTCTCAGAAGCCAATCTTGCTTCGTCAACAGAACCACCAGAAACAATTACTAGACCATTAGCTCTTTGCAAAGTTGGTCTCATGACAGAGTGGACAATTCCAGTTCCACAGTCAGTTAGAACAACTGTGTAGTAACGAGCTGCCATGTCGGCAACGACGTTGTAGTCACCTTCATCGAATGCTTCAGAAAGCATTGGATCGCTATCAGATGCAAGTACGTGCAATCTGGTTGCATCTCTTGAAACCATGGTTGAGAAGTCAGTGAAGCCATC
>JBDLVB010000094.1:0-3479 GCA_039805005.1 Actinomycetota bacterium | reverse complement strand
CATAGGAATACGAATAGCAGCTGAACGGTTACCAGCTGAGTAAACAAGGTTTACTGGAGCTTCGAAACCAGGAACTAGACGACGGTAGCTGTTTACAGTTGGGTTGGTGAATGCAAGCAAGCTTGGAGCGTGCTTTAGTAGGCCACCGATGTACCAGCGAGCCATGTCTGAAAGACCGCCGTAGCCGTTCTCGTCGTAGAACAATGGCTTGCCATCTTTCCATAGAGACTGGTGAACGTGCATACCTGAACCGTTGTCACCAAATAGTGGCTTCGGCATGAAGGTAGCTGTCTTGTTGTAGTTGTATGAAGTGTTCTTGACGATGTACTTGAACTTTAGAACGTCGTCAGCTGACTGAACAAGTGTGCTGAATCTGTAGTTGATTTCACACTGACCAGCAGTACCAACTTCGTGGTGGCTACGCTCAACAACTAATCCAGCCTTTTCAAGGTTTAGAACGATTTCGTCGCGGATGTCAGCTAGGTGATCAACTGGTGAAACAGGGAAGTATCCACCCTTGTAAGGGGTCTTGTTTCCTAGGTTACGACCGCCATCTGACTCGAACTCACGAGCTGAGTTCCAAGCACCTTCGATTGAATCTACGAAGTGGTAAGCAGTGTTTGACTTGGTCTCGTAGCGAACCTCATCGAAGATGAAGAATTCTGCTTCTGGTGCGAAGTACGCTGTGTCAGCAATTCCAGTTGAAGCAAGGTATGCCTCAGCCTTCTTAGCAACCTGACGTGGGTCACGGTGGTAGATCTCACCGTTACGTGGGTTGTAGATGTCGAAGTTGATGATCAGGGTCTTCTCAACGCGGAAAGTGTCAAGGTATGCAGTTGAAACATCAGGGATTAGCTGCATGTCTGATTCGTGAATTGATGCAAATCCTCTAATTGAAGATCCATCGAAAAGCTGTCCGTTAACGAAGAAGTCTTCGTCAATCTGGCTCACTGGCAGGTTGAAGTGTTGCTGGACACCAGGTAGATCTGTGAAGCGTACGTCTAGAAACTTGACGTCCTCATCTTTGATGTACTTGATGACCTCGGATGCTGATTTAAACATAGGGTTAGCCCTTCAAAGGTTTGTGGATTCGAACGTTCCATTACGCTCACAACAACTTTATAGGGCTGAGGGGGGAGATATTGCCAATCAATGTTTCAGGAATGTAAAACCTTGAAAATCTACTGGATTCGGCGAGAAGCCCTCATCTTGGTAGGGTCAATTCCCTTTGGAATAGGTAGTCCTGATCGGCTGTCAATAGAAGCTAGGCGGTTCTGAACAGCATTGATTTCAGCACGGTTAAGGGTTCTCTTGAGCTTGGAAACCTTCTTGTGAAGGTGGGCAAGAGGCACACCTTCGCCATCCTGAGAGGTGTAGAAAGTGTGGACTGTTACTCCAGAAGCTAGTCTCTGAACCTTACGTCTCTCGTCTTCAAGTAGGGCTCTGGCGCTGGTCTTAGAGCCTTCAGCCATTAGAACCACTCCAGCAGGTCCGACAATACGGAAAACCATGTCTTTGGTGCGAGCATTGATGGCGACAGGCTGGTTGTTGCCCTTCCAGCGTCTGCGGGTAAGGGTTCCAACAGTGATTGAGACTCGGCCTGGTTCATCTTCATACTTCTTGAAGATGGCTGTGTTAGCTCGTCTAGTCATGGTCAAAAGCAAGGTTAGGTAAGCGCTAACAATAGCCAGAACAACCCAGATGACCATTCCAAGGAAGTTAAGTCCCGAAGCGAATACACCAACAACAGTGATCACTACAAAGGTCAAAGCTGCGAATAGGATGCCCAGCGGCATCGCCTTAGGGTCAACTTCCTTTAGGAATTTAGTCTGCTCACGGAACTGAGAGAACATTCCGTTGCCCTTAGGTTTCTTTACTTTTTCTTTTTTAGCCATTGTTCTGCCTTTTCGTCCTTTTTACTTTACCGCTTGGCTGAAGCCGTCTTTGGCAGCAGCTTCGGCAAGGTGTTGCAAGTGTTCTGGGATAGTGTCGCCACGCTTGATCATGGATTGAGCCCATAGACGTCCAGCTCGGTAGCTGCTTCTAACCAAAGGTCCGCTAAGAACTCCTAGGAATCCCATGCCTTCGGCTATTTCCTTTAGTTCAACAAACTCTTGAGGTTTAACCCATCTAGATACTGGATGGTGTCTAACAGTTGGTCTCAGATACTGAGTGATGGTGATGATGTCTGTTCCAGCATCGTAAAGATCTTGGAGAGCTTGGATGACTTCAGAAATTTCTTCACCCATACCGAGGATTAGGTTGCTCTTGGTGACCATTCCAGCGTTTCTTCCCTGGGTGATTACATCTAGGGAACGCTCGTAGGTGAATGCAGGTCTAATCTGCTTGAAGATTCTTGGCACAGTTTCAACGTTGTGAGCAAAGACTTCTGGTTTAGCGTCGAAAATCTTCTGAAGCAGTTCTGGCTTACCTGAGAAATCAGGAATAAGAATTTCAACTCCGGTGCCAGAGGACTGCTTGTGAATCTGGCGGATTGTCTCTGCGTAAAGCCATGAACCCTCATCAGGAAGGTCATCTCTGGCTACACCAGTGACGGTTGCGTATCTAAGTTGCATCTTCTTGACTGATTGACCAACACGTCTAGGTTCATCTGGATCTAGATTTGCAGGCTTACCGGTATCAATCTGGCAGAAGTCACATCGTCTGGTGCATTGAGCTCCACCAATAAGGAAGGTTGCTTCTCTGTCTTCCCAACATTCGAAGATGTTTGGGCACCCAGCTTCTTGGCAAACAGTGTGAAGACCTTCAGTCTTTACAAGAGAGTGCAGTGCCTGATACTCAGGACCCATCTTGGCTTTGGTCTTAATCCATTCAGGTTTTCTCTCAATGGGTACCTCAGCGTTACGAGCTTCAACTCTAAGCATCCTCTTAGGTGCTACTGGTTCTTCACTCACTTTGACACCTTCTCTATTTCAACTAGACGTCTTTGAATAACTTCTGCTGCCATGGCTGGGGTAACTTCACGATTCAGCAACTTGCTTATCGTACTTGTTTCAGCATCCTTGATACCGCAAGCGATGATGGTTTCGTAGGCATCCAAAGAGTTATTACAGTTCAAAGCGAAGCCGTGCATGGTTACTTTCTCAGCAACTCGAATGCCAATGGCAGCGACCTTTACGTGAGTGTCTCCAACGGGAGCCCAAACACCTGATCTGCCTTCCACTCTTTCAGTTTGAAGTCCAAACTCGGCAATGCTGTCAATCAGAACCTGCTCAAGCCATCGCACATAGCCAACAACATCAATAGGTTCAGGCAATCTCATGATTGGGTAGCCAACTAGTTGACCTGGACCATGCCATGTGATCTTTCCGCCACGATCAACATCAATCACCGGAGTTCCATCTACAGGACGTTCTTCATCTTCAGTTCTCTTGCCTGCTGTGTAAACGCCATCATGCTCTAGAAGAAGCACTGTGTTGGGTCTTTCTCCGCTAACAACTTGAGCGTGAACTTCTCTT
>JBDLVB010000093.1:0-3503 GCA_039805005.1 Actinomycetota bacterium | reverse complement strand
CCTTACCAACTACTAAAGGAACTAACTCGCGGTAGAAGAATTGGTAGTGAAGATTTAGCTTTGTTTGTTCAGGATCTGAACATCGGTCAAGAAGCAAAAGATCGTTTGTTGATGTTGAAGCCAAGCACATACACCGGACTAGCATCCGACTTGGTTTTACTAATTGCTAAAAACTCTGAAGTCTAAACACCTTATTTGAGTCTTGGGGTTCCCGGCTCTGTGTCATCTTCTTTGCCAACCCAGTTCAAAACAGCGAGTCCGGCCATGCAAACCACAAAAGTTATTCCTCCAGCGATTGCAACTCTTGCAAAGTCATCAAATGAACCCCAAGCGATAGCAACAACGAATGCAGTTGCGATCACTGAGAAAGCGAGCATTGATCGAAGCGTTGAGAATGCTTTGTTATTAGCCATTTTTGCTCTTCTTTCTATTGGTAGGTGTCGCCGCCCAGACTGCTCTCTGCACTGCAGATAAAGCCAGGTAGGCACTTAGGAACCCGACAGCGTTTAGTTCATCTAGAGGTGCAAAAGCAAAGACTGCACCGGTTAGAACTCCAAGACCTACTGAAATTCTAAGTTCCAAAACATCATCTGGATGAGCTTTTCTAGATATCACTAATTCATAAATAGCAGTTGCGATTACAAACAAAAACACAATTGATCTGAAGGCAAATAGTTCATCAGTAACTTCGCCTTCGTACTGCCCACCGAATACAACTGTCATCATCGCAATCACAAATGCCAAAGCAGCAGGGATTGCATAATCTTTGAAAGCTGATTTTGTTTTTGCATTTCTAAAGAGAATGATTCCACCGAATGCCAAAGCAGCGGCTACGAACTTGAGGACGTTCATACCAACTGCAACAGAGTGGTCTTGGGAGAAAATTAGGAACATTGCTCCAACAAAGAACACTGCTGCCTTCAAGATGTTTGACGATCGCATTTCTATTCCTTTGCGTTTACGAATCTTGAATACTGCCCCTGGAATAGAACGGTAGAAGTTCCAGTAGGTCCATTTCTTTGCTTAGCGATAATCAATTCGGCTTCGCCTGGTCTCGCAGTTTCTCCACCAGATAAGTCGCGGTGAATCAAAAGAACTACGTCAGCGTCTTGCTCAAGCGATCCTGATTCACGAAGTTGTGAAAGTTCAGGTCTCTTGTTTGTTCCGTCTTCTGACTTTCTGTTCAGCTGAGATAGAGCGATAACAGGAACTTTTAATTCCTTAGCAAGAAGCTTTAGTGATCTCGAGAACTCAGAAACTTCTTGTTGACGGTTCTCAACTTTCTTTCCAGAACTCATAAGTTGTAGATAGTCGATGACAACAAGTTTCAAATCGAACTCAGTCATCATACGTCGACACTTAGCTCTAATCTCAACGATGTTCAGATTCGGGCTGTCATCAATAACGAGTGGAGCTGCGCCAATGTTGCTTCGACGCTCAGCCATAATTGCCCACTCAGTGTCGCTGATGCTTCCCTTACGCATGTTCTGCAAAAGAATTCCTGTTTCAGCTGACATCAATCGCATTGCGATTTCTGTCGTGCTCATTTCAAGTGAGAAAACTGCAGTGGCAAGTTTGTTGTTGATCGCAGCTTCACGTGCGATATCGAGAGCAAGTGTTGACTTACCCAAACCAGGTCTTGCAGCGATGATGACTAGCTGACCTGGGTGTAAACCATTTGTGTCTTTGTCTAGTTGTGTGAAACCGGTTGGAACTCCAGAGAAACCTTTATTCTTCTGAATGAATTCAATTTCGTTTGCTGCACCTTCAAGAGCCGTGCTCAAACGAGTCCAGTCCGCTCCAGTTGAATCATCTGCAACTGTGTAGATCTCACTCTGTGCTTTGTTAACGAGTTCTTCGATTTCACCTTCGGCGTCGTAACCTCGTTGAGCAATTCTTGTTCCGGCTTCAATCAGTCGACGAAGAATTGCTTTTTCACGAACGATTTTTGCGTAGTAGTTTGCACTTGCTGCAGTTGGAACAATAGCTGTCAGTTCGTGAAGATATTCAGCTCCACCAACCATGGCAAGCTTGCCCATCTTGGTTAGTTCAGCGTTGACGGTAATCACGTCTGTTGGTTCACCGTGGTTTGCGAGGTTAGTAATAGCGGTAAAGACCATCTCGTGCTTAGGAGCGTAGAAGTCTCTTGCTTGAATTTTGCCCTCAGCCAGAATGCTGTGAACCATATCGATTGACAGCATCATGCCGCCAAGTGCACTCTGTTCAGCATTTAGGTCGTGCGGAAGCAAGCGATCCTCGCTACGGAAGCTCTTCCCGACAGGTGCAATAGACATGTAAATCTTTCTTGATTAGTACTAAAACTATAGAAACTTATTCATAGCATCGCGGGCTGACATGCCCAAAACAACTGGGTATGTGGCTAAACATGTGGATAAACCGCACATTTGTCCCACTTAAGTGTGGATAACTTGTGGATAACTAGAGCACAAATCTGTGGAAAACCCTCTGGAGAGTAGATAAAAATTGGGAATTATTCGCTCTCAGAAATACATTTCAAAAGTCTAAACCTGTGCATGAAGGTTAAACAGCCGTTAACGTTTACTTGATAATTTGGTACTTATCCACAAGTTATCCACAGTTTTGTTCATCTAGTTAAATACTAAAGGCAGGCCCTAAGGCCTGCCTTTAGTTGAAAAGACTTACTTCTTTGCTACAACCTCTAGTTTTAGGGTTGCAACTAGGTCTGAGTGCAGCTTTACAGTTGCCTCAAAGGTTCCAGTTGTCTTGATCGGTGCGAAGAAAGCAACCTTACGCTTGTCAATCTCGCCCAAACCAGCCGCAGCAACTGCTGCTGCAACGTCACTGGTCTTTACAGCACCGAACAAACGACCACCAACACCGGCCTTTACAGCCAATCTGATAGTTGCTGCCTGGAGTGAGTCCTTGAATGCCTGAGCTTCTTCAACAGTTGCTAGAGCACGTGCCTCACGGCCTGCCTTGATCTGAGCAACCTGCTTCTCGCCACCCTTGCTCCACATAACTGCGAAACCACGAGGTAGTAGGTAGTTGCGAGCGTAACCGTTCTTAACCTCTACTACGTCTCCAGCTGAGCCAAGACCTGATACTTCATTAGTCAAAATAATTTTAGACATTTCGATTCCTCCTAGCGGCCTGCGCCTGCGTAAGGCATAAGTGCTACCTCACGTGCGTTCTTGACTGCTTTAGCGATTAGACGCTGTTCCTGAACTGAAACACCGGTGATACGGCGAGAACGAATCTTGCCGCGGTCTGACACGAACTTACGCAGGGTTGCGATGTCCTTGTAGTCGATAACTCCAACCTTGATTGGCTTCGGTGGTGCAAGCTTCAGGTTCTTTGCATTGCGAGAGCCCTTTTTGACTCTGTCGCTGTTGATCTTTGCTGCCATTATGTTCTCCTATGAATTCTTAGAAAGGGGTGCTGTCGCCAGCGGCAAAGCCGCCATCGCTAACACCTGGGTTAGACCACGCATCAGCGGCTGAGCCTGCAGCTGCTGGAGCTGC
>JBDLVB010000092.1:0-3545 GCA_039805005.1 Actinomycetota bacterium | reverse complement strand
AAACTTCAGCAAAGCTAAACGATCGTAAGACTCAGGGAATCCTTTTCTTTCCATCAGTCCACGTTGTTCTAAAACTGAGTTCGGGTGAAGGAATCCATCAGTTGTCACAAGAGCAACTGTTGGTGTTGAAGGCCATCTACTAAGCAGTTCTTTTAGAAGTCTTGAAACTGTTGACTTTCCAACTGCTACAGATCCAGCAACACCGATGATGAATGGGATTCTCTTGTTTGTTCTGTTTAGGAAGGAATCCGATGCTGCGTGAAGGTCCTGAGCTTGGGTCACATAAAGATTGAGTAATTGGCTAAGGGGCAGATAGATGTCTGAAACCTCAGCCATATCTAGGAAATCACCCAAACCCCTGATCTTTTCAATTTCTGACTCAGTCAGTGGGGAAGTTGAGGTTTTGGCTAATTCAGACCATTGACTGCGGGAAATCTCATCAAAAGGGGAAACTGGTGCCCCGTCTGCTGAGGTATCAAGGGGTAAGCCAGTCACATAAGCCATTCTGCCTTAAACTAGAGCCATGTGTGGAATCGTCGGCTATGTGGGACCTAAGTCAACCGTTGGTGTCCTTCTAGGCGGCCTAAAGCGTCTTGAATACCGTGGCTATGACAGTGCTGGTGTTTCAGTAATCAATGCAGCCGGGGTTCTAGAAACCCGTAAAAAAGCAGGCAAGCTAGGCATTTTGGTGGAAGACATCGAAAGCCACCCGATTGCCGAATCACACATAGGTATTGGACACACTCGCTGGGCTACCCATGGTGCCCCGACCGATGGCAATGCCCATCCACACCTAGGTGGAGCTAGCCACAAGTTGAGCTTGATCCACAACGGAATTATTGAGAATTTTTCAGAACTAAAATCAGAACTTTTAGCCCAGGGCGTCCACTTCTCCAGTGAGACAGACTCTGAGGTAGCAGCCCAGCTAGTTGCCGCTGAGTATGACAAGACCGGCAACCTAGTTGAAAGCTTTAGAACAGTAGTCAGAAGGCTGCATGGAGCTTTCACCATTCTGGTTATTCATCAAGATGAGCCAGGTTTAGTCCTTGCTGCTAGACGCAATGCCCCGCTGGTTATTGGTTTGGGCGAGGGCGAGAACTTCTTAGGAAGCGACGTAGCAGCATTCGTTGAACACACTAAGAGAGCCATTGCTGTTGGGCAAGATGAGATCGTAATTCTCAAAGCAGGCAGCGTTGAAATTGAAACTTTCTCAGGGGAAAAAGTTACTCACGAAGAGTTCACAGTTGATTGGGATGCCAGTGCTGCAAGCAAAGGCGGCTGGTCTTCATTCATGGCTAAAGAGATTGCCGATCAGCCACAGGCTGTTGGTGACACTTTGATGGCAAGACTTTCAAGCGATGGCGTTGTCAAACTAAAGGAACTAGACAGCATTGCTGATCTAATCCCAAACATTGACCGCATCATTATGGTTGCTTGCGGAACTGCTGCTTATGCATCTGAAGTTGGCAAGTATGCAATTGAAAGCTGGGCAAAGATTCCAGTTAGCGTTGAGCTTTCTCACGAGTTTAGATATCGTCAGCCTATTTTGACTAAGAACACGTTGGTTGTTGCTGTTAGCCAATCAGGTGAAACCATGGACACCCTGATGGCTACTCGTTATGCCAAAGAAGCTGGGGCAAACGTTATCTCTATTTGCAATACTCAAGGTGCAACATTGGCTAGAGAAGCAGATGCCGTTATCTACACACACGCAGGTCCTGAAGTTGCCGTTGCGTCAACCAAAGCATTCACTGCTCAAATCACAGCTATCTTCCTCCTAGGACTTCACCTAGCAACAATTCGTGGAACACAACCTAAAGCAGAACTTGAAGTAATCGGTAGAGAACTACTCAAACTTCCAGGTGACATCGCAGACGTATTAGCTTCTTCAGAATCAACAAGAGTGCTTGCTAAGAAGTTCAAGGATGCCCGAACAGTATTGTTCCTTGGTAGACACGTAGGTTTCCCGATTGCTCTTGAAGGTGCTCTAAAGCTGAAGGAACTTGCTTACATTCACTCTGAAGGCTTTGCAGCAGGAGAGTTGAAGCATGGCCCGATAGCCCTTATCGAAGAGGGTCAGCCGGTCATCGTTATTGTGCCAAGCCCATCTGATCCAGACTCCCTACATGCCAAGGTAGTAAGCAACATCCAAGAAGTTAGAGCCCGCGGAGCTCAGGTCATTGCTATTGCTGAAGTTGGTGACACAGAGGTTGCTAAGTATGCAGCTGAAGTTATCTACGTGCCGGTAAGCCATAAGATGCTTGCTCCAATTCTTGATGTCATTCCATTGCAGATCTTCGCAATGGAGCTAGCAGCAGCTAAGGGCTTGGATGTGGATCAGCCACGTAATCTTGCCAAGTCGGTAACAGTCGAGTAGTCATGATTGTTGGAATAGGCGTTGACCTGGTTGATGTGGCCCGATTCGAATCTAAACTCTCAGCAACCCCTGCTCTGATTGAAAGAATCTTTACTCCAGAAGAGAGAGAAAGATCTACAGAATCACTAGCAGGGGTATGGGCATCTAAGGAAGCTCTAGTAAAAGCACTGGGTAATCCTGTTGGACTTAGTTGGCAGGACATGACTGTTGCAAAAGACTCTTTGGGTAAGCCACGTTTAGAAGTAACCGGTGCAACTAAGGAACGTTCTGAGCAAATGGGAATAGAGTCTTGGCATCTTTCAATTACTCACGATGGTGGCATGGCTTGTGCCTTTGTTATCGCGGAAGGAAACTAATCCATGCGTAAACTAACCATCAATCTCAATCACGTTGCACACAACCTCGACACCATGAGAAAGCTTGTGAACTCAGCAGGTAAACATGTAAAGGTCATGGGAGTAGTAAAGGCTGATGCCTATGGTCACGGCATGATTCAGGTTGCTAGAAAGATTGAAGCAGAAGGCGTTGACTACATCGGGGTAGCAGATCTTGCAGAAGCACAAACTCTTAGAGCAGCTGGCATAAAGACCCGCATTCTTGCCTGGCTTCATGATCCTCAAGATGATTTTGTATCTGCTATCAAGCATGAGATTGATGTTGCAGTTTCTTCAAATGAACAACTACTCAGAGTCAAGAAAGCTGCTCAATCAGCAGGTGTAGTTGCCCAAATCCATATCAAAGTTGACACCGGACTAAGCCGTAACGGTGTGACCATCGATGAACTCGAAGCGTTACTTACTGAAACTAAGGAAGCAGTTGCTGAAGGCTTAGTTGAGACAGTTGGAATCTTTAGTCACCTCTCTTCAACCGGAGTAAAGGAAGACCTTGCTCAAATCGAGAGATTTGAACAAGCACTTGCATTGGCGTCGGACCTAGGTGTTCAGTTTGAGCTAAGACACCTCACCGCTAGCGATGGAACTCTAAGCTACCCACAGGCTCACTACGACATGGTTCGTATTGGTATTGCCCTTTATGGACTCTCTCCATTCAGCGATAACAGAGCTGAAGAGTTTGGTTTGAAGCCGGTAATGACTGCCGAAGCAGCTGTTGTTCAAACTAAGCGAGTTCAAAAAGGCGAAGGTGTTTCCTACGGCTACCTATATAGAAC
>JBDLVB010000091.1:0-3567 GCA_039805005.1 Actinomycetota bacterium | reverse complement strand
GGCGATCCAGAAAGATTTGCACCGTTTGCTGGACTCTATAGAGAGTCACTAATGAGATTCAACCAACCTCAACTACCTATCGGTATTCACTCACCTGGTCACATCTCTGATTCAGATGAACAAGCGGCTAAAGAGATGTGGCCTCAATACAACGCATCCTTCGGACGTATCGGTCAGGAAAGAGGTTGGGGACCAATGACCTACGATCACTTCGACAACGAAGTTAAGCACGGTTCACTATATGTAGGTTCCCCTGAGACAGTTGCGAACAAGATTATTCACGCTCTGAAGTCAACAGGAGCTAACCGCTTTGACCTAAAGTACTCAACCGGAGCTATGCCTCAGTCTCAGATGCTTAAGTCAATCAAGCTCTATGCCACTGAGGTTATTCCTATGGTCAAACAGGCTATGGGCACAGAGATTACTCTGAGCTACTAAAACCTTAAAGTTCCTTGAGAGTCTGCTCCTAGGACGCTCTCTCAGCGTCAAGTTTCAGTAACCTAAAAGCAATCCTTCCCCTCACAACAGAGAGCTTTCAATGAAGAAACTTGGCCTAGCAGCAGTAATTGCAACCAGCACCCTAGTACTTTCCGGATGTTCATTCTCATTGCCATCAGAGGCAGACGCAGCTCCTTGTGAAGCACTTAGTGCCGTATTCACCGACAAGGTAGAGGCTCTTGCAACAGGCGGATTTGATGTCCAAGCGCTGGCTTCAAGAATCGAAACCGATGTCACATCCTCAGCCCCAGAAGACTTTCAAGAGTTGCTCAACAAAGCCACTGAAGCATTGAAGGCTGACCCTATTGGTGCTGGAGATCTAACTACCGCAGCAACTCAAATCGGCGTTCGCTGTGCACTGGTTGGAGTCAACGTGGAGTTCCCAAGCGTTCAGGATCTTCTAGTCAACTAATCAAAAACTAAGTTAAAACAAAAGGAGCCACCCTTTCGGGTGGCTCCTAAAGTTTTAGGAACTAGTTATAACTAGTGACCTTCTGCTGCTGCGTGCTCTTTGCTCTCTTCAGCAGACTTGATTCTCGCGATTGCGAAGATCAATAGGCCGAATAGACACTTAGCAAGGATGTCAGCAATGCTGTATCCGATTTCGCGAGCTACAACCTCTGATGCTGTTGGAGCACCAGTGCTGTTCATCGCAAGGATGAAGGTGATTGGGTAGACACCCCAGGTAGCTAGAAGAAGAACGCGTAGTGTCTGGAACAGACTGCGTACCTTAGCTGACTGTGAGTCTAGGCTCTTCTTCAATTCGATCCATAGTACATACATGATGTATAGGAATGGGATTGTTGATAGAAGACCCCAAACGCTTGGGTGTAGGTCCATGATGTTGATCTTTGCGTCACCTGGGTAACCTAGAGCGATCATTGCTGCAGCTGCAGGAACTAGACGCTTTAGAAGTGAAGACTGAACAGCCTTTGCAAGACCAAGAACTGCAACTAGCTCTACTAGTAGTAGTGGAACAGTTAGGAACCAGTCGATGTAACGGTAGCCAACGTTGTAGTTAGCTGCACCGAAGTCCAACATGTTCTTACCAGCTGCTGCTGCTGCGCCGCTGGCGTCGTTGATTCCGTAACCGTGGTTGAAGGAATCGAACATACGGAAGTAGTGGTAAGCAGCGATTGATGTTACAGTCGCTGAAACCATAACTGCCATGCGGTACTTAGGTAGTACGCGATCTCTTGCGATGAACAAGAAGATCGAGGTGAATAGCATGCTTGCGATACCAAGTGAAAGCACGTTGTACACTGCGCTAAATTCATAGCCAGTTAGTGAGAAGGAAAGTACTCCAATTTCTCCCATTTTTATTGCCTTTCGATAAGTTAATCGGGCAAAAAATTTGGCCCGACTTTGGTGCTTTTACAAGGCTACCCCTGTAAAAAATTTATAAATACGCCTTTTGAGTCGTGTTTATCTATTCGTTATACAGGTAAAACTCAGGCTAATTACCCTTGAAAATCCGCTAGTTTCTAGGCCACAAGGATGCTTTCGTAGCCTCTCAGCACGAAAGTAGGGCGTCTTTTTGGGGTTTCTTTTAGGGAAAGAGCTGGAAAACGCTCAAAAAGGAGGGGAAGTGATGCACTCATCTCAATTCTCGATAAAGGAGCTCCCAAGCAGAAGTGAATACCTGCCCCAAAGCCAATGTGTGGGTTCTGTTCCCTGGTGAGGTCAAGCTCATCTGCTCTATCGAAGACTGTTTCATCTCGGTTAGCCGAACCAAGTAGAGATGCGATCTTCTGACCGGTCTTGACTACTACGCCGCCGATCTCAGTATCGGCAGTTGCTGTTCTTTCAAATAGGTGAAGAGGTGCATCAAAGCGAAGGAATTCCTCGATGGCGGTATCTGCAATGGCCCTCGGGTTCTTGCGAAGTAGCTCTAGCTGGTCTTCTCTTTCGAAGGTAGCCACCATTCCATTACCAAAGCCATTAACACTTGCCTCGTGACCTGCATTGAGTAGCAGCACACAGGTAGCGATTAGCTCCTGGGCATTTAGCTTCTCACCTGCTTCTTCAACAGTTGCTAGTTCACTAATTAGATCCGAACTTGGTTGCGCTTTGCGTTTGTGCATCAAGTCTCGGACGTATTCGGCAAACTCGTGAGCTGCTTGTTGAGCTTCTGCTTGAGCCTCTAGAGATGGATTGACTTCATACATCTTTACTATCGACTGAGACCAAGGACGCAGTAGGTGCTCATCCTCATCTGGGAAACCTAGCAATGCAGCAATCACCTTCACAGGCAATGGCTCTGCATAATCGGCGATTAGGTCAAAGTGTCCGTTTGTTGAGAGCTTATTCTCAGCCTCATCAAGTAAGAGGTTTGCAATTCTTTCGACCTCTGGTCGAAGAGCTTCGATTCTTGAACGTGAGAAAGCTTTGCCAACTAAAGATCTAAGTCTGGTGTGCTTTGGAGGTTCTGAATCCAAGAGGCTATCAGAGTGCAGCCAGTTGAATTCATTCCACTGACTCTCAGGTTCTTTAGGTGTGAAGATTCTGCCTAGAGTCTTAGTTCTTAGAACGGCATTCGCATCAACGTGTCTAGCAGCTAGGAACATGCCTACTTCTTCGTGCCAAACAGGTTTGCCAACTTGCCTTAGCTCTTGTAGAGCTGGGTAAGGGTTTTCAACAAATGCTGGGTCTGAGAAGTTGATCATGTAACAAGGCTAAGCCAGAGAGAAAGTACTACTTACCGATTTTGGCAAGAGCCTTCTGAGCCGGCATCAACGTAACTGCCAAGACCACAAAGAATGCGGCAATCGTCAGAATCCACTGAAGCATCTGAGGAACACCGCCATCTTCATTAGGGTTCAGGAACCAGTATGGGTACCAGTTTGTAATTAGCCCGCGGACAATCGCGAAAGCCAACCAGGTAAGTGGGTAGACAAGCACCCAGAAGACAGACTTGAGCTTCAATGGAACTGCAGTCCTGGTGATTAGCCACTCTAAGAACACCAAGATAGGCATGTAGGTGTGCAGAATGAGGTTAGGGATTACAGGCCAGTCATAGCCAATATCTCTTTCATCAACTGAATCAGTTAGAAGCAAATTGTAAATAAC
>JBDLVB010000090.1:0-3592 GCA_039805005.1 Actinomycetota bacterium | reverse complement strand
GCAGGAATGTCATCCGGTGTGTCTGACTCTGCTCCTGTTGGTAGCCAGCCGCGTTCAACCCAGAGAACATATCCTTGCTCCGACTGGAAAGCTACCAACTGCAGAAAGCCAGGGTAAGCATTTAGAGGTCGATTTCTTACAAGGTAACTCTCTTCAGGAAGGTATGTGCCTTCAACTGTTACAGATCTGAACTCTAGATCTTTCCTCCAGTCATCTTCAGGAGAAAGAAGTGTTTCAATGCTTTTAGAAGGAGCGTTGTAGTTTGCTTCAATGAGGTTGTTTTTGGCTACAACTTCTGCCTGACGATCAAACTGCCATTGCGATAAGAACCAACAGGCGACTGTGAAGCTCAAAACTAGGAGAGCCCAGCTAATCCAATTTGACTTAGGTTTACTTGTCTTTGTCATTGGTTTTTGCATCTCTAAATGAGTCGGCTGAAATGCTGATAGTTGGAGCTTCTGCTGTTCGCTTGGATGAACTAGAGGAGCTAGATCCTTGAGCATTAGCAATTACTACAGCGAAATATGGGAGGAATACTGCTCCAGCTGCAAACAGCACGGTTAGCCAGCCAAGAGGCACTAGAACTGCTAGAACTACGCAAATGGACCTAATAATCATGGCCACCGTGTATTTAATGAAGCGATTACGACGCTCTTCTTCAGGGGAAACCTCTAGAGAAGTAACCGACTGAGTTTTAGACAATTTTTAGGTTCCTAACCATAAGCACTCTGAACAAGGCCGGATATAGACTTGAGGTGCTTATAGCAATTATCTCCTAGTTACTTCAGAAGGCGAAACTCGATGTCAACTCCAAGAACAGTATTAGTCACCGGCGGCAACCGCGGTATTGGTAAGGCAATTGCAGAAGAGTTCATTAGAGCTGGTCACCGCGTTGCAGTAACAGTCAGAAGTGGTGAAGGTCCTGCTGGCTCTCTAAGCGTTAAAGCAGACGTCACAGATTCAGCATCACTCGATGCAGCATTTGCAGAGATTGAAGAGAAACTTGGTCCTGTTGAAGTGCTAGTTGCTAACGCTGGCATTACCCGCGACACACTTCTTATGCGTATGTCTGACGAGGATTTCGAAGATGTATTGAACACGAACCTCACCGGATCTTTCCGTGTGCTCAAGCGTGCAACCAAAGGGATGATGAAGGCTAAGTTCGGTCGCGTGATTTTCATTGGCTCTGTAGTTGGACTTCTGGGAAGTGCTGGACAGGTTAATTACTCAGCTGCAAAGAGTGGTCTTGTGGGTATGGCTCGTTCACTTACCCGCGAACTAGGCGGAAGAGGGGTCACAGCAAACGTGGTAGCTCCTGGATTCATTGACACCGACATGACCGCTGAACTAAGCGAAGAAGTTCAAGACGCCTACAAGGCAAAGATTCCTGCAGGTCGTTTCGCTGCTCCTGAAGAGGTAGCAAAGGTTGTTGTTTGGCTTTCCAGCGACGATGCAGCCTACATTTCAGGTGCCGTAATTCCAGTTGATGGCGGACTTGGCATGGGGCACTAAGCCCAAAATAGCCAACATGCTGGCAGAATTAGACAGTCAAGATAAACCAATCAGAAAGATCGAACTCATGGGAATTCTAGAAGGCAAGAAACTTCTTATTACAGGCGTACTGACCGAGGCATCCATTGCCTTCACAGTTGCTCGTCTAGCTCAAGAGCAAGGTGCAGATATCGTCTTGTCTTCTTACGGTCGCATGATGGCAATCACCGAGAAGATCGCACTGAGACTTCCTAAGCCATGTGCTGTGATTGAACTTGACGCAACGAACGACGAAGATCTCGCTGCTCTTCCTGCAAGAGTTTCAGAGCACCTACCTCACC
This sequence comes from Actinomycetota bacterium, assembly GCA_039805005.1. GTDB lineage: Bacteria > Actinomycetota > Actinomycetes > Actinomycetales > Microbacteriaceae > Rhodoluna. Next base: position 1,760 of record JBDLVB010000090.1, on the reverse strand, counting down.
TTGATGGAATCGTTCACGCAATCGCTTTTGCACCAGGTACAGCTCTTGGTGGAAATTTCCTAGAAACCGAATGGCCTGATGTTTCAACTGCAATTCAGGTTTCTGCATACTCACTGAAGTCCATCACTATGGCTGCCAAGCCAATTCTTAAAGATGGTGCATCAGTTGCTGGCCTTACTTTTGACGCTTCAGTGTCTTGGCCGGTATACGACTGGATGGGTGTTGCTAAGGCAGCATTCGAATCAACTTCACGCTACCTAGCTCGCTACCTAGGCAAGGACAACATCAGAGTGAACCTGATCTCTGCAGGTCCACTTCGCACACCAGCGGGCAAGAGCATTCCAGGCTTTGCAAGCATGGAAGACATCTGGGTTGATCGTGCACCACTGCACTGGGAGCTTGCAGACACAGAGCCTGCAGCAAGAGGAATTGTTGCTCTACTAAGTGACTGGTTCCCAAAGACCACCGGTGAAATCATTCACGTTGATGGTGGACTGCACTCAACAGGTCACTAAAGACCAATAAGTGCAATAGCGTCAGATAAATCACCTGACGTAAGAATCACATCAGCGGCAGCTCTGACTCGAGGTCTCGCGTTAAAACCGATACTTAGACCAGCGACTTGCATCATGTCTAGATCATTCGCACCGTCGCCAATGGCAATCGTGTATTTAAGGTCTACTTCAATTTCACTAGCCCATTCAAGTAGTGCCGTTGCCTTAGCCGGTTTATCGATAATGTCTCCGGTAACCTCGCCGGTAAGAAATCCGTCAACTACTTCAAGAACATTGGCTCGGTAAAAATCTAGACCAATGTCTTTAGCAAGCGGATCAAGTAACTGAATAAATCCGCCTGATACGGCTCCAACTTTTCCACCTGCAGCATGAACAGCTGCAACGAGTTCACGAGCACCTTTAGTGAAGGTGCACTTAGCCAGGGTTTCTTCGATAACGCTCTCAGGAAGACCTTTTAGAAGACTGACTCTAGCCTTGAGGCTAGCCTCGAAGTCCAACTCTCCAGACATGGCCCGCTCGGTAACTGCTTCTACTTCAGCTCTTTTTCCCGCACATTCTGCGAGGAGTTCAATTACTTCCTGATCAATCAGGGTTGAGTCAACGTCCATGACAACTAGCAGGCGAGGAGATTGGCTCATAGACAAACTTTATTGCCTAATGACTAACGAACTCGCAGTTGTTGGACGAGTGTGTCAGATAAGGACATACATTTGCCATACCTTAGGCTGAAATCCTATGAATGAAGTGTTGGCTTTCAAGAACGTCTCTGTCCAGAGGTCAGGCAAAACTATCCTGAACGACATAACTTGGTCAGTCCAGGACAACGAGCGTTGGGTGATCGTTGGGCCTAACGGAGCGGGTAAGACAACTCTGCTCAAGATTGCTGCAGCGCAACTACAACCGACTACAGGTAACGCATCTATCCTTGGGGAAGCTCTCGGTGAGATAAATGTTTTCGATCTACGAACTCGAGTTGGTTTCGCTTCAACGGCTATAGCTTCTAGAATTCCTAACTCAGAGAACGTATTGGACGCCGTCATGACTGCTTCTTATGCAGTAACTGGTCGCTTCAAGGAAAAATATGACGATGTCGATGAGAGACGAGCTAGAAGAGTCCTCACCGAATGGCATCTCAGTGAGTATGCCGACAGACCGTTTGGAACACTTAGCGATGGCGAACGTAAGAGAGTCCAAATTGCACGAGCGGTAATGCCAGATCCCGAGCTATTGCTTCTTGACGAGCCT
>JBDLVB010000089.1:0-3609 GCA_039805005.1 Actinomycetota bacterium | reverse complement strand
GACAATCTTTCCTGCAACCAGATGAAGACCGCCACAGAATCGAAGAATCGTTGCAAGCTCAGCTGCACGCACTGTGCTCTTGCTGACTTCAACTCTTGCTAGTTCGTCTTTTAGTTCTGCTGTTAATGCCATTGTTACTCTTTTCCTAAATCTCTGTGCTTGATGCTAACTTCAACGCCGTCTAGCTCAGACAGTCTCTTTGCTATTTCAATAGCAGTTGCAACACTTCGGTGCTTCCCACCTGTACAACCAATTCCAATTGATACTCTCTTGCGATTCTCTCTCTGGAATCCTTGCAATACCGGTGATAGCGCGGCTACGTAGTTACTAATGAACTCTTCAGCTCCCTCAGCGTTTAGCACGTAGTCAGCGACCTGCTTGTCCTCGCCGTTGAAAGGTCTAAGTTCCTCGTTCCAGTAAGGATTCGGAATGAATCTCATGTCTGCAATCAGATCGGCATCGCTAGGAGCTCCATACTTGAACCCAAAACTCTGAATAAGCAACTTGAGTTTGTTGCTTTGTTCACTTGAAAAGCTCTCGGCAATCTTGGAACCAAGTTGATAGACGTTCAAATCGCTACTATCAACAATGAAGTCGGCTTGTTCACGCAGTGGCAGTAAGCGTGCTCGCTCCAATGAGATGCCATCAGAGATTGTTCCTTCGCCTTGCAGTGGGTGAGGTCTTCTCACCTGTTCGAATCGCTTAATGAGAGTTGAGTCATTCGCTTCTAAAAAGAGAACTTGAACGTCAATGTTGCCACTCTTCATCTCGCCGATGTATCCAGTGAGATCTTCAAATAGTCCACCACCCCTGGCGTCAATCACAACAGCCAGTCTTGGTAGAGCCTTGTCGGTCATCGAGAATAGCTCAGCCATTGGCTTGAGCATTTGTGGAGGCAGATTGTCCACTACATACCAGTCCATGTCCTCTAAGGCATGGGCCACAGTAGAACGCCCCGCACCAGACATGCCAGTTACTACTAGTAACTCGAGTGAGGTAGAACTGCTCAATGTAGACCTTTCAACTGCTTAGTCATAACTCTAACGACTTTGCGACACGCCCGAGTTCCAAAAAGAGAAATTAGCCAGTTGTTTACTTATCGGACTCTTTGAGCCTCTGAGCGATAGAAGCAGCCAAAATAGGTCCAATTCCAGCCACCTCAGCGATTTCCTCAACGCTGGCGACTCTGAGTCGCTTGGCAGATCCGAACCTCCTAAGGAGCGCTGAAACCCGCTTCTCACCGAGTCCCTCGATAGTTGCAAGCTCGGTTGCAATGCTTGACTTCCTCTGTGTTCGCTGGGCTGTGATAGCGAAGCGGTGAGCTTCATCCCTAATCCGTTGCAGCAGGAACAAGGCTTCAGAACCTCTAGGGAGAATAACTGGGAATGGGTTATTTGGTAGCCAGATCTCTTCAAGTCTCTTAGCAAGACCGACTACAGCTATGTCGGTGATTCCACTGTCAGCCAAGGCTCTAGCCGCTGCATTTACCTGGGGTTGTCCACCGTCTACTACCAGTAGACCCGGTCGGTAGCTGAACTTGTTGTCATTGTCTGAGGCACCTTCGGCAAGGTACTTAAGTCTTCTGGCGAGAGTTTGGTAGAGAGATTCTGTATCGTCACTAGAAAGCTCGATGTTGAATTTTCTGTATTGATTCTTCTTTGGCAGTCCGTCCTCAAAGACAACCATTGAGGCAACGATTCCTGTTCCACCGAGGTGAGAGACGTCAAAACATTCGATTCGTAGCGGAGCAGTTTCAAGATTTAGTGCGTTCTGAATCTCAGCTAAGGCTTCTGATCTGGCTGTGAAGTCAGCAGTTCTTCGAAGTTTGTAAAGACCAAGAGCGTGCTTGGCATTCATAAGAGCTGTTTCGGCTAAAGCCCTCTTGTCGCCTCGTTGAGGAATTCGAAGATCTACTTTTGAACCCCTGATGTTTGTAAGCCATTGACTGAGTGCTTCAGAATCAGCTGGAAGTATCGGTACAAGCACTTCTCGAGGAACATCGCTGGCGAATGTAGCGTCTTTGCCATAGACATTCTGCAGCAGATACTCAACTAGCTCTGCTTGATCTCTCTCCAGTTCTTTGTCAACAACCCAACCCATCACACCTCGGATGCGTCCGCCACGAACTCTGAACAAAGAGACAGCTGCAGCTAGTTCATCGTCAGCAATGCCAAATAGATCAGCGTCTGTTTGATCCGTGAAAACAACAGTGCTCTTCTCCAGTACTGTATCCAGAGCGAAGATGTTGTCACGTAACTTTGCCGCTAGTTCGTAGTTCTTATCGTCAGATGCTTTGAGCATTCTTGCTCGTAAAGATTCAACGTGCGTCTCATCTCCGCTTTGTAAAAAGTCAGAGAAACCTTTGGCTATCTCTTTGTGCTTCTCAGGGGTCACTCGCCCCACACATGGCGCGGAACATTTACCGATATCAGCAAGAAGGCATGGCCTATTGGTTGCTTTAGCTGTGTTGTAAACACCCGCAGAACATGAACGAATTGGATAAACCTTGAGCAAGCTATCTAAGGTGTCTCTAATTGCCCAAGTCTTTGTGTAGGGACCAAAGTACTTTGCACCTTTGATTTCTCTGTTTCGCGTAATGAAAACGCGTGGCACTGTATCACTCATGGTCAACGCCAGGTAAGGATAGGACTTGTCGTCTTTGAATCTCACATTGAATGGAGGATTGAATTCCTTGATCCATGTGAATTCGAGTTGTAGTGCTTCAAACTCAGTTTTTACGATGGTCCAATTCACATCTCTAGCTGTGAGAACCATCCTTCGAGTCTTCTCTTGAAGCGTATTTAGGGGTGCAAAGTATGAAGTTAGTCTCGCTCTGAGATTTTTAGCTTTGCCAACGTAGAGAACACGGCCGTTTTCATCAACAAAACGATAGACGCCTGGGTCAGTTGGAATCTCTGAACTCTTGGGCCTAAAGGTAAGGTCGTTTGCCATTTCTAACTAAGAATTTCCTTGAGGAACTTTCCAGTATGCGATTTGGCAGATTTAGCAATTTGCTCTGGAGTACCAACAGCGACAACTTCTCCACCTCTAGACCCGCCTTCAGGCCCGATGTCTACAACCCAGTCAGAACTCTTGATGACGTCCAGGTTGTGCTCGATGACAATTACCGTGTTTCCTTTGTCAACCAAGCCATTCAGAACCAGAAGAAGTTTTCTGACATCCTCAAAGTGGAGACCAGTTGTTGGCTCATCTAGTACATAGATGCTGCGACCATAAGATCTCTTTTGCAGTTCAGTAGCCAACTTAACTCGCTGAGCCTCTCCACCAGAAAGTGTCGTTGCACTTTGCCCTAGACGAACGTATCCCAGTCCAACATCAACCAAGGTGTCTAGGTATCTTGAAATGGAGGTGATTGCCTTGAAGAACTCCGCTCCTTCAGAGATAGGCATTTCCAGAACTTCTGCAATGGATTTACCTTTGTACTTAACCTGAAGAGTTTCGCGGTTGTAACGTGCACCGTGGCAAACCTCGCATGAAACGTAAACATCAGGCAGGAAGTTCATCTCAATCTTGAGAGTTCCATCACCACTGCAAGCTTCACAGCGACCGCCTTTAACGTTGAATGAGAATCTTCCCTGCTGGTATCCC
>JBDLVB010000088.1:0-4263 GCA_039805005.1 Actinomycetota bacterium | reverse complement strand
TCATTGACGCTAACGTTTCTAACCTTCGCCATTGCTCTCAAGGTAATTCCAATTAGGTAAGGAGAGTTAGGTCTTCCTCTAAGTGGTTCTGGGGTTAGGAAAGGTGCATCTGTTTCTACCAAGATAAGTTCTGGAGGCAGCATCTCTAATGCAACTCTTAGTTCTTCATTCTTTTTGAAGGTAACTGTTCCAGAGAAAGATGCGTACCAGCCATTGTCAATGAGAATCTGAGCTAGTTCTCTATCGCCACTGAAACAGTGGAAGACAGTGCGCTCTGGTGCTCCAACTCTAAGCAGAGTTTCGACAACATCTGCGTGAGCATCTCTGTCGTGAATCTGCATAGCGATGTTGTTCTCTTTAGCTATTTGAATATGTGATTCAAAGCTGTGCTGTTGAAGAAAGAGAAGTTCTTCAGTAGTTCTAAAGTAATCAAGTCCTGTTTCACCAACTGCTCGAACTCTAGGTTCTTTAGCAAGAAGTGCAATCTCATTGATTGCAACATCTAGTTCCCTAACATCTTTGTATTCGGCAGCGACGTTTGGATGAAGGGCAACAGCAGCCAGAAGTCTTGGTTCAATGGCAGCGGTTCTAGCTCTAGCTGACCACTTAGATGTTTCAACTGAACCGCCAACTTGAACTGCTCCTAGAATTCCAGCTTGATCGGCAAGTTCAAGATGCTCACGATAATCCATTGGGTTCTCGCCATCGGCGATCTCTAGATGAGTGTGGTTATCGTATGTGCCAACCTCTAGTGGTTCAGGAACATCTGGGTAACTGAGATCTCTTGATGAGCCATCTTCCGTCTTGCGGTGTCTGACCCGAATGTAGTTTTCACTAGGTAGGTCTTGATTTGGCTCTGTGCCCATGGGCTTAGCTAGCTGTTTCTGCTTCAATGCGAGGAAAAAGAACTTCTAGCTCAGAAACATTAATTCCTGGCAATAGTTGACCCCAGTTCCCTGCTTCACTTAGTGGCTGGTCAGCTAGTTCGCCTAGTTTGCCTTCAGTTAGAGCCGCCCATAGCTTCGCTGTTGCCTTAGGAATAACAGGAGTCAGCAATACAGAGAGAACTCTTAGGCCTTCTGAGCAGACATAGAGAACAGTTTCTAGTCTTGCCTTGTTGGCTTCGTCCTTAGCAAGGGCCCAAGGTTCTTGAGAAGTGATGTAGCCATTGAGTTCATCAACCAATGTCCAAACGCTGTTGATTGCATCGTGAATAGCAACTTCGTCAATGGCTCTATCAGCATTTAGAACAGCCTCTTCAGCAACCTTAATTACTTGCTTGTCGATGTCTGTGTAAGCACTTGGTGTTGGAATTGCTCCATCAAAGTATTTTCTAACCATGGCTAGTGATCTTGAAGCCAAGTTACCAAAACCATTAGCTAGTTCTGACTGGTATCTCGCAGATAGGTCTTCCCAGCTGAATGAACCATCTTGTCCAAAGGCAATTGCCTTCATGAAGTAGTAGCGGAAAGCATCGCTTCCAAAGCTGTCGGTGATTTGGTTAGGAGCAATACCGGTGAGTTTAGATTTAGACATCTTCTCGCCACCAACTAGCAACCAACCGTGACCAAAGATCTGCTGAGGTGGTTTGATGTCAGCTGCCATCAACATGGCTGGCCAGATAACTGCGTGGAATCTAAGAATGTCTTTACCAACGATTTGAACTGTTGCAGGCCATCTGTTGTTGAAAGCCTCTTCGTCTTGTCCATAACCAATTGCTGTTATGTAGTTAAGAAGTGCGTCGAACCATACATAGGTGATGTGTGAATCATCCCAAGGGATATCGATTCCCCAGTCGAACTTCTCTTTAGATCTGCTTATCGAAAGATCTTCTAGACCTCTTCTAACAAATGAAACAACTTCGTTCTTTGCTGATTCTGGCTGAATGAAGTTCGGGTTCTGTTCAAAGAAATCAAGTAGTGGCTGTTCAAACTCACTTAGCTTGAAGAAGTAGTTGTTCTCTTCTAGTTGTTCAACTGGCTTTGAGTGAATCGCACAAACATCTTGTCCTTCAAATTCACCTGTTCCATCAACTAGGTCAGCCTTGTTCTTGTACTCTTCACAGCCAACACAATAGGCACCCTTGAATGAGCCCTGGTAGATGAACCCAGTGTCATAGAGCTTCTGCATGAACTTCTGAACATTCTCTTCGTGACGAGACTCAGTAGTTCTAATGAAATCCTGGTTATCAATGTCGATAGTTTCTAGAAGTGGTAGCCAAGCATCGTGAACTAACTTGTCAGTCCAGTCTTTAGGAGAGACCTTGTTGGCTGCAGCTGTTCTAAGAACCTTCTCACCATGCTCATCAGTACCGGTTAGCAGGAAACTGTCTTCTCCCCTTTGACGATGCCATCTAGCCAGTACGTCAGCAGCTACCTCGGTATAGGCATGGCCGATATGAGGTGCATCGTTTACATAGAAGATAGGGGTCGTTACATAGAACGATCTACCATTTGAATTTGTTGACATTAGTTCAATCTTAACTGGCTCTGGAATCTAGGACCTGCTGATACAGATCACTTTTGCTCAAAGAGTGCCTATCTGCAACCTTTGCTACGGATTGTTTCAGGGACAGACCCTCTGATCTGCCCTGCTCAACTTCAATTAGCAAATCTTCTAGGGATGCTGAACTAACACTGGCCTCAGAGTTTCCAGCAATAACTAGAACGAGCTCTCCCTTGGTTGGGTTAGCACTCCATTCCAATAGTTCAGGGATAGTGCCTCTAACAGTCTGTTCAAACTTCTTAGTTAGTTCTCTCGAGACGGTTGCCTGGCGGGTTTCCCCAAATACAGTCAAAGCATCCTTAAGGGCATCATCAATACGATGAGGGGATTCAAAGAAGACCATGGTTCTGGTTTCCAGCAAAAGAGAAGAGAAAAGTTTTTTGCGTTCACCTGATTTGCGAGGTAGGAAACCTTCAAAGGTGAACCTGTCGGTAGGTAGCCCTGAAACTGCCAAGGCAGCTAGTACCGCTGATGGTCCTGGAATAACAGTTACCTCTATACCTGCTTCAATTGCTGCTCTAACCAGCACAAAGCCAGGATCAGAAACTGTTGGCATACCGGCATCACTGACTACAAGAACATCTTCTGTTGATGCAATCTCGAGTAGTTGAGAAACTCTCTCTGCTTCATTGTGTTCATGAAGGCTAAAAAGTTTGGCATCTAGCTTCACATCCAAGCCTCTAGCTAGCTTGAGGAGAGTCCTGGTGTCTTCGGCTGCAATGAACCTAGAAGAGCCCAAATGCTCAATCAACCTCGCAGAAGCATCTGAGAGATTACCGATAGGAGTTGCAGCAAGTATGAGCACACTCCATTCTCGCAACTACCATTTAGATGTGCTGACACTTTTACAAAGATTTAGCCTCAGCTCTAGAAGACTGTCTCTCCTAGAGTTCTGGGCTCCGCTAGCCATAATCATCCTGGCGGCTGTGCTTAGGCTCTATAACCTTGGCTTCCCAGAGAGCCTGAACTTTGATGAAACCTATTACGTCAAAGACGCATTCGCTCTAATCAACGGTGGTTATGAAAGAAATTGGGATGATGCAGCAGATGCAAGTTTTATTGCTGGAGATACTTCAGGATTACTAAACACTCCTTCTTTTGTAGTTCATCCGCCACTGGGTAAGTGGCTTATTGGACTTGGAATGTTTGTCTTTGGTGCAGCTGATCCATTCGGTTGGAGAATCGTCGTAGCACTTCTAGGAATTGCAACCGTTTGGCTGACTATGAAATCAGCAAAGCTGGTTTTCAACTCCAAGATCTGGGCATTGGTTGCAGGATTTCTTATGGCTATCGATGGAGTGGGCATTGTTCTTTCACGAACTGCTCTTTTGGATCAGATTCTTGGATTCTTTGTAATTCTCGCTTTCTACTTCCTGCTTAGAGATCGCAAGCAAGTTCGTATTGGCAGTTGGAACAGACCTTGGCTAATTGCAATGGGTGTTGCCCTGGGTTGTGCAACAGCTGTCAAGTGGTCAGGTCTCTACTTTGTTGCTGTTTTCGCTCTTTACGTAATTCTGAGTGAAGCTAACTTGAACTACAGAGTTCAAAAGAATGTCGAGAGAAAGCTTGAAGACTCTCTTCCCAAATCATTCTGGATTCTTCCATCGCTATTCCAAGCAATTCGTAACGGCGTTCTAGTTGCACTTCCTGCTCTACTGTCATATCTGCTGAGTTGGACTGGCTGGTTCCTATCTAAGGATGCTTGGAGCAGGAACTGGGCTGATGAAGAAGGCAACGGCTTAACCGGTTTGTTGTCAT
>JBDLVB010000087.1:0-3691 GCA_039805005.1 Actinomycetota bacterium | reverse complement strand
CTTTGCTCCCACACCTCTTTGGATATTCTAGAATTTGCCCTAGAGCACGGGGCACAGCTCTTTCTGCCCTTTGCTATATTTGCTGGGTACACCGGCCAGACATGCCCGCAATCGAGGCATCGAATTGAAGTTTTTTCATCATTACGCTTTGGAGGCTCTGCCACCCACTCGAGATTGAGTTTTTGAGCCCGGAGTATCCACTCCTGGGAACTTATTCCTGTCTTCACATCTAAACAATACTTTCATCAAAGGACATTTTGGTTGTGTAGGTGAGCCTCTTGTTCACCACATATTGTCTTGTGAGAAGAGGAAACTAGCAATTATGGATTTAGCCCGTTCGATATAAGACTATTTACTTTCCAGAAAGATGCACTAGCAGGATTTCAAGAGGCTTGAAGGATACAACGGCCGTTGGCGAGCCAAAAGCGTTGCTGTTCTCTGAACTACTGCTTCTTGAAGAAAGAACTACCCGCGCTTGACTCAGGTGGGTTCTTACCCTGAGTCTTTACCTCTGCGGCACCTTCTTCAGTTGGAGCTGAGTAGGTTAGGTTCTTCACTGGCTGAGGCTGTTCAACCTGTACTTCTAGGTTGAACAAGTAGCTGATTGATTCTTCCTTGATTGCACCCATCATCTGAGTGAACATGTTGAATCCTTCACGCTGGTATTCAACTAGCGGATCACGCTGAGCCATCGCACGTAGACCAATACCTTCTTTTAGGTAATCCATCTCGTACAGGTGGTCTCTCCACTTTCTATCAAGAACAGAAAGTACTACTCGACGCTCTAGTTCGTGCATCGCTGATTCACCGACTGCTTCAGCTCTCTTTGCATAAGCAATACGAGCATCTGCAGCAATCTCACGTGCTAACCAAGCCTTGGTAAGTCTTGATCTAGTTCCAGCTTCAGCTAAAACTTCCTCAACTGTAATTCCAACTGGGTAGATAGTCTCAAGGTCTTTCCACAGAGCTTCTAGGTCCCAATCGGTTCCTGCGTTTTCAACAATCTGAGAGTCAACAATGTTTGTGATGACATCTTCTAGGAATGTGTCAACGCGACCAGTTAGGTCATCGCCAGAAAGAATGTGTCTGCGGTCTGAGTAAATTGCTTCACGTTGACGGTTCAGAACATCGTCATACTTCAAAACGTTCTTACGTGTTTCAGCGTTACGAGCTTCAACCTGAGACTGAGCACTAGCAATTGCCTTGCTAACAACACCTGACTCAATTGCCATGTCATCAGGGACATTGCTTCTGTTCATTAGAGCAGCAGCTGCGCCTGAGTTGAATAGACGCATTAGATCATCTGTAAGAGATAGGTAGAAACGTGACTCACCTGGGTCACCTTGACGACCTGAACGACCACGTAGCTGGTTATCAATACGTCTTGATTCGTGACGTTCTGTTCCTAGAACGTATAGACCACCAACAGCAACGACCTTGGCAGCTTCTTCAGCCACCTGCTCCTTCATCTTGGCGTAAGCGTCTGCCCAGGCAGCCTCGTACTCTTCAGGCTTTTCAACTGAGTCATAGCCCTTCTTAGCTAGAGCTTCAAAGGTTAGATACTCAGAGTTACCACCGAGCATGATGTCTGTTCCACGGCCAGCCATGTTGGTAGCTACTGTCACAGCACCCAAACGACCGGCTTGAGCCACGATAGAGGCTTCTCTAGCGTGGTTCTTAGCGTTTAGAACTTCGTGCTTCACTCCACGCTTAGCTAGAAGTTTTGAAAGATACTCGCTCTTTTCAACGCTTGTGGTTCCAACTAGAACCGGCTGACCGGTAGCGTGACGAGCTGCAATGTCTTCAACAACCATTGCGAACTTCACTGCTTCGTTCTTGTAGATCAGATCTGACTGGTCGATACGAACCATTGCACGGTTAGTTGGAATTGGAACAACACCAAGCTTGTATGTGCTCATGAACTCGGCTGCTTCAGTAGCAGCAGTACCGGTCATACCGGACAGGGTCTTGTATAGACGGAAGTAGTTCTGCAAAGTAACTGTGGCTAGAGTCTGGTTCTCAGCCTTGATTGCAACACCTTCTTTGGCTTCAATAGCCTGGTGCATACCTTCGTTGTATCTGCGACCTTCGAGAATACGTCCGGTGTGCTCATCAACAATCAACACCTCGCCCTTCATGACAACGTAATCCTTGTCAGCCTTGAACAGAGCTTTGGCTTTTAGAGAGTTGTTTAGGAAAGAGATCAGTGGAGTGTTGGCTGCTTCATAAAGATTCGAAATACCTAGGTAATCTTCAACCTTCTGAATACCAGGTTCAAGGATTCCAACGGTTCTCTTCTTCTCATCAACTTCATAGTCAATAACTGGCTGAAGCTTTTCCGCAATCTTTGCAAACTCACTGAACCAACGGTTAGCTTCACCTGCTGCTGGACCAGAAATAATCAGAGGAGTTCTAGCCTCATCAATCAAAATCGAGTCAACTTCGTCAACGATTGCGAAGAAGTGCTCACGCTGAACAATCTGTGAAGCACTCTGAGCCATGTTGTCGCGAAGGTAGTCGAAACCAAATTCATTGTTAGTTCCATAGGTAATGTCGCACAGATACTGCTCACGTCTAACATCTGGGCTCTGACCTGAGATTACGATTCCGGTAGACATTCCAAGAGCTCTAAAGACACGGCCCATGAGTTCACCTTGGTATTCAGCCAAGTAGTCGTTAGTTGTAATGACGTGAACGCCTCGACCAGCAATAGCGTTCAGGTAAGCAGGCAAGGTAGCAACGAGAGTCTTACCTTCACCGGTCTTCATCTCAGCGATGTTTCCCATGTGTAGGGCAGCTCCACCCATTAGCTGAACATCGAAGTGACGCATACCTAGAGTTCTTCTAGATGCTTCTCTAACAGCAGCGAATGCTTCAGGAAGAAGATCGTCTAAAGTTTCCCCGGCGACATAGCGCTCTCTCAGGGATGCGGTTTCGTGGAGTAGGTCTTCGTCAGTAAGAGCAACAAAGCTCTCTTCTAGGCCATTTACTTGAGTAACTATTGCCTTCAGCTTCGCAAGGATCTTGCCCTCGCCAGCTCGCAACAGACGATCAATTATTGATGCCAAGGTTAACTCCAAACGCTATTTAGGGGGTTCTCTTCAATCTTAGACCGCGTAGCGGAGTACCTTTTGCCCTTATAAACACTGGGCTACCGCCCTCCTGCCCTTGCAAATACAAGGAAACTGGCTATCTCAAGCCCGGCACCTTCCAGACAAGCAATAGCCTCAGCCATGGTTGCTCCTGAGGTTAGGACATCATCAACCAGCACCAGAGGTCTACCTCTGGGATCAAACCCTCTCAAATCCGCTCGAAAGGCTTCTCTCATGTTCTGAACACGTTCTGATGGGCTAAGGCCTACCTGATCCACCCTCGGCTTGGCTGATTTGAGAATCTCCCGACAACTACCCGTTGGGATCTCTCTCGCCAGTGCTTTCGAGAGTAGAGCGGTGTGTGAAAAGCCTCTCTTTTTCGAGTTGGCACGACTGGATGGCACTGGTATCAGAATGGCGTTATCCAACTCAGTGGGCCAATGTCTAGCAACAATCTTTGCAAGCGATGGAGTGAGCGAGGTAACTCCCTTTTCTTTCATGTTGTTTACCAATAGGGCTGCTTCAGAAGAGTACTCAGAGACAGCGAAACCTGTAACTCCACCTAGAGATAGGTTTATGAAATTTGTCTCAAAGCCATT
>JBDLVB010000086.1:0-3701 GCA_039805005.1 Actinomycetota bacterium | reverse complement strand
AAAAAGCAAACAAAAGTTGGCTTTGCTATGCGCTTTCGTATGAATAAAAAAACAGAGGAGGGACCATGGAAGGTCCAGAAATTAAAGCACAAGAAGTAATCATCGATAACGGTAAGCACGGTAAGCGTGTAATCCGATTCGAAACAGGCCGTTTGGCTCAGCAGGCTCAAGGAGCCGCAGCTGTTTACATTGACGGAGAGACAATGCTCTTCTCAGCCACAACAGCTAGCAAGACACCTAAAGATCAGTTCGACTTTTTCCCGCTAACCATCGACGTTGAAGAGCGCATGTATGCAGCAGGACGAATCCCAGGATCATTCTTCCGTCGTGAAGGTCGTCCATCAACCGAAGCTATTTTGGCTTGTCGTCTAATCGACCGTCCACTTCGTCCATCATTCCCTGATGGTCTTCGTAACGAAATCCAGGTTGTCGTAACAGTTTGGGCAATTCACCCAGACGAAATGTATGACGTTGTTGCAATCAACGCAGCATCTATGTCTACACAGCTTGCAGGTCTACCATTCTCAGGTCCTATCGGTGGTGTGCGTGTTGCACTTATCGATGGTCAGTGGGTTGCTTTCCCTAAGCACTCACAGCTAGAGCGTGCAGTATTCAACATGGTTGTTGCTGGTCGCGTAGTTATCGAAAACGGTAAAGAAGATGTTGCAATCATGATGGTTGAAGCTGAAGCAACTGAAGGTTCATGGAACCTGATCAAGAACGAAGGAGCACCAGCTCCTAGTGAAGAGATCGTTGCTCAGGGGCTAGAAGCATCTAAGCCTTTCATCGCTCAGTTGGTTAAGGCTCAGCAGAAGCTAGCAGCAGAAGCAGCTAAGCCAACCGCTGACTACCCATTGTTTGCTCCATACACCGATGAGGTTTTCTCAGCAGTTGCCAACTTGGCTGAAGCAGAACTAGGTCGCATCTACCAGATCGCTGACAAGACAACTCGTCAGAACGAAGATGACGCTCTAAAGGCATCTGTAAAGGAAAAGCTTGCAGAGACTCTAGATGACGCTCAGCTAGCTCAGGTATCTGCTGCTTACAAGTCAGTTACCAAGAAGGTTGTTCGTACTCGTGTTCTAAAAGAAGGAATCCGTATCGACGGTCGTGGTCTTCGTAACATTCGTGTTATTGACTGTGAGACAGATGTTATTCCTCGCGTTCACGGTTCAGCTATCTTCCAGCGTGGAGAGACTCAGATCTTGGGTATCACTACCTTGAACATGTTGAAGATGGAGCAGCAGATTGACTCACTGTCACCTGTAACTTCTAAGCGCTACATGCACAACTACAACTTCCCACCTTATTCAACTGGTGAAGTTGGTCGTGTTGGTACTCCTAAGCGTCGTGAAATTGGTCACGGTGCTCTAGCAGAGCGTGCGTTGGTTCCAGTTCTTCCTTCACGTGAAGAATTCCCCTACGCAATCCGTCAGGTATCGGAAGCTCTAGGTTCAAACGGTTCAACATCAATGGGTTCTGTTTGTGCATCGACACTTTCACTATTCAACGCTGGTGTTCCACTGCGTGCAGCTGTTGCTGGTATTGCTATGGGTCTGATCTCAGACACAGTTGATGGCAAGACTCAGTACGCTGCTTTGACAGACATCCTTGGTGCAGAAGATGCACTAGGAGACATGGACTTCAAGGTTGCTGGAACTCGTGAGTTTGTAACAGCTATTCAGCTGGACACCAAGCTTGATGGTATTCCTACCGATGTTTTGATTGGTGCTCTAAGCCAGGCTAAGGAAGCTCGTTTGAGCATTCTTGACCTAATGAAGGCAGCTATCAACGAGCCAGACGAAATGTCAGTAAACGCTCCTCGCATCATCGCGGTGAAGATCCCTGTTGACAAGATCGGTGAAGTCATTGGCCCTAAGGGCAAGATGATTAACCAGATCCAAGAAGACACCGGTGCTGACATCTCGATTGAAGATGACGGAACTGTTTACATTGGTGCAACCGATGGAACTTCTGCTGAAGCTGCACGTGCAATGGTTAACGCAATCGCTAACCCACACGTACCAGAAATCGGAGAGCGTTTCCTTGGAACTGTAGTGAAGCTTGCAACATTTGGTGCATTCATCTCACTAACCCCAGGTAAAGATGGTCTACTTCACATCTCAGAACTACGCAAGCTAGCTGGCAAGCGTGTTGAGAATGTTGAAGACGTCCTAACTGTTGGTCAGAAGATTCAGGTTGAGCTAACCAAGATTGATGACAGAGGAAAGCTTTCACTTTCACCTGTTGTTGAAGGCGAAGTAGCTTCAGCTGATCAAGACGAAGAGTAAGAAAAAAGTTAGTTCGAGATGACCGTTACACAATTTATTCTCGATCAACCCGAAACTGAGTTCACCGCTTCGGGAGGCAGTACGGTTCGCCGTACTGTTCTTCCGAGCGGTGTTCGCGTTTTAACTGAGGTTGTTCCTGGTGCTCAATCAGCATCGGTTGCTTTCTCGGTTGCGGTTGGTTCTAGAGATGAAGTTGATGGACATCACGGCTCAACTCACTTTCTTGAACATCTATTGTTCAAGGGAACAAAGACTAGAACTGCATTAGATATTGCAGTTGCATTTGA
This sequence comes from Actinomycetota bacterium, assembly GCA_039805005.1. Taxonomy (GTDB): domain Bacteria; phylum Actinomycetota; class Actinomycetes; order Actinomycetales; family Microbacteriaceae; genus Rhodoluna. The sequence goes on along the minus strand of JBDLVB010000086.1, from coordinate 1,123 downwards.
TTCTGTTGGTGGAGCATCGAATGCCTCTACTGGCAAGGAACACACTTCCTACTACGCAAGAGTGCAGGACAGAGCAATTCCTGTTGCTGTTCAAGTTATTGCGGATATGTTGACCTCATCAGTAATTGATCCTGTTGAGTTTGAAAACGAAAGAACCGTCATCCTAGAAGAACTAGCGATGAACGATGATGACCCACAAGATGTTGCTCACGAAGAATTCTTTGAAGCTGTTCTTGGTTCTCACCCACTAGGTCGTCCAATTGGTGGAACACCAGCAACTATAAATGCTGTTTCTAGAGATGCTGTTTGGGAGCACTACCAAAGAAACTACCGCCCACAAGACTTAGTTATTGCTGCAGCCGGTGGAGTAGATCACGATGGCCTTCTAGAGCTTGTTAGAGAGAATCTAGAAACCGCAGGTTGGGATCTAAATCTAACTGCGACTCCAAGACCATGGCGAATGCAAAGCACCCAGCAGTTAGCAGTTGAGCCAGTTGCCAAAGTTATTAACCGTCCGATTGCTCAGGCCAACATTGTTTTGGGTGGACAGGGATTGGTTGCAGGGGATGAGCGTCGCTATGCGATGGCTATCTTGAATACTGTTCTCGGTGGCGGAATGTCATCAAGACTGTTCCAAGAGATTCGCGAGAAGCGTGGACTTGCCTATTCTGTTTACTCTTTCAACCAGGGCTATAGCGATGCGGCTGCCTTTGGATTGTATGCAGGTTGTTCACCACAGAAAGCTAAAGAAGTCATCAAACTTATGCTGGCTGAACTTGAGAAGGTAGCCTCTGAAGGTATTACCGATGCTGAACTAGATCTTGCCAAGGGCAACATTTCAGGTGGTTTGGCTTTGAAGTTTGAGAGCACTCAGGCTCGTATGTCCAGATTGAGTGGAGCAGAACTGACTGACGGCGAGTTCATTGATCTAGATGAGTCTCTGAGTAGATATGACGCTGTGACCTTGGCTGATGTTCAATTGGTGGCTAAGTTGATGAGCGAATCTAAGAAGTCCTTTATTGCCGTTGGCGATGTCAAAGACGATCTCTTTGACGAATTCATTTAGTTAGTTGATAGGTTATTTTTCATGACAATCAAAGTAGCGGTTATTGGTGCAACCGGA
>JBDLVB010000085.1:0-3731 GCA_039805005.1 Actinomycetota bacterium | reverse complement strand
GCAGGAGCATTACTAATCGTCGCTCTTGCTATTGGTCTAATCCTCAAATAGCCCTTAAATAATTAGACCCCTATTTCTAGGGGTCTAATTAAATGGGGTGGTGGAGATGGGGGGAATCGAACCCCCGTCCATGACATCGAAACGAACTCTTCTACGGGTGTAGCTTCACTAATGATTTTCTCGGCTACGGTTTTTGCATGAAGCGACTAAACCGACTAGCCCAGCCTGAGTAAAAGTCCCGAGAAGCCCTAAGACGTAACTTCTCAGCAAGATTTCTAGATGACGCTAGGACCCAACACGAAATCTAATGTTGGACTAACGGACTTCGGGCTAGCGCTATTAAGCAGCTAGGGCGAAGTCAGTGCTTTTAGATTTAGCACCTATATTTTGCAACGGACATTTACGTGTTGACGCTGCATTCACGACCCGCTTCTTTTCGCATCAAGATACCTTGTCGAAACCGATCATCCCCATATTTAGTTACCAATTACCCTTGTGAGGGCTAGACAACTCTAAAGCCATCTAGTTATAGAAACAATGACTTAGGGGAATTTATTCCCCTATTCCCAAAGAATTACCAGTCTTTGCCTTTAGTTGACATGGCTCTAGCTGCTTCTCTGGTGTCTTGCTGCTCCTTTAGAGTCTGACGCTTGTCATACTCACGCTTACCTTTGGCAAGAGCGAGCTCAACTTTGGCTTTGCCATCTTTGAAATAGAGAGATAACGGAATCAAGGTGAAACCTGATTCCCTAATCTTGCCGGAAAGCTTATAAATCTCCGAGCGGTGCAGCAGAAGCTTGCGCTTTCTTCTGGTGTTGTGGTTATTCCAAGTGCCTTGAAAGTATTCAGGGATGTGGACATTCTCAAGCCAAGCTTCGCCGTTTTCAACGCTTGCATAGCCATCGACAAGGCTTGCTCGACCTGCTCTAAGAGACTTTACTTCTGTTCCGGTTAGGACAATGCCAGCCTCAAACACGTCTTCGATTGCGTAGTCGTGTCGGGCTTTACGATTAGTGGCTACTACCTTTTCGCCACGCTCTCTAGGCACGATGTTCTCCTGAATAGATCATTAATGTCTTGTATATCAAGACAGCCAATCAGTCTAACTCTAAACGCGCAAATATCTTCTGATAGATGTTGCGGCAGCTATTGCTGCTAGCCCTGCTCCGACCAGCACAAGACCTGGAACTAGGGCTAGAGCGTCGCCTAATCCAACGAAGGTGGTGAAAGGTAGCTGTGAGGCCAGGAAGCCTTGAACAAAGAACTGGACGATACCGACAATGGCTGCTCCAGATAGCAAACTTCCAATGACACCTGCTACAACACCTTCAAGGATGAATGGGAGTTGGATATAGAAGTTGCTTGCTCCAACTAATCTCATGATTCCAATCTCACGTCTTCTCATTACTGCTGAGAGGCGAATTGTTGTTGAGATGAGAAGAACTGCTGAGAAGAGCATCAAACCAGCAATAGAGATAGCTGCAAGGCTGGCAATGTTCAGCATGCTGAAAATCTGATCCAAATATGTTCTCTGGTCTTTAACTTCTTCAACACCGGCTAGACCGTTGAAGCTCTCAATGATGATTGGAGCTTGGTTAGGGTCTTTGAGGTTTACCCAGAATGTTTCATTTAGTTGTTCAGGAGTTACATACTTAGCTACTGAATTGTCTTTGAACTCTTTTTGGAAAGTGTCAAAAGCTTGCTGGTGATTCTCGAAGTAATACTTGTCGATGTATGGGGCTAAAGTCTCTGAATCTAATCTCTCAGTGATTGTTGATTGAACGTCTTTGCTTGCTTCACCTTGAGGGCAGATCTCCTGCGGAGATGTCTTGGTGCAAAGATAGATTGCTACCTGAGCCTTGTCATACCAGTAGGTTTTCATCGAACCAATTTGTTGCTGCAGAAGACCTGCTGCTCCAACAAAGGTTAGAGAAATAAAAGTAACCAGGATGACCGAAACAATCATCGAAAGGTTACGCCTAATGGCGATACCCATTTCACTAAAGACAAAGCTAAATCTCATCGGTCCAGTCCGTAACCTGAACTTCGTTCATCTCTAATGATTCTTCCCTGGCTTAGTTCAACAACTCTTCTTCGACCTCTATCAACGATTCCAACATCGTGAGTAGCCATAACAATTGTTGTTCCACTTAGGTTGATGCGCTCAAGCAAAGCCATGATTCCTTCGCTAGTTGCAGGGTCTAGGTTTCCAGTTGGCTCATCAGCGAGAAGAATTGCAGGCTTGTTGACAATAGCTCTTGCCAGAGCAATTCTTTGCTGCTCTCCACCACTAAGTTCAGATGGCAAGCTATTTGCTTTTTCTTCCAAACCAACAAGGCGAAGAACATCTGGGACTGCTTCGGCAATGAAGCCTGCAGACTTACCAATTACTTCAAGGCTGAAGGCAACGTTTTGAGCTGCTGTCTTGTTAGGGAGCAATCTAAAGTCTTGGAAGACGACTCCAAGCTTTCTTCTGAAGTGAGGAACTCTTCTTGAAGGGATACCGACTAGGTTCTCCCCCAAAACATGGATGCTGCCGCTAGTAGGCATGTCCTCTCTCAAGATCATTCTCATAAGAGATGACTTACCTGAACCTGAAGATCCAACTAGAAAGACGAACTCACCCTTGTCTATTTCTAGGGATACGTTATCTAGGGCTGCCCTTGGGGCACCTCGATAGGCCTTGGTTACTTGAGAAATTGAAATCATTAGGTTTTTAGCCTAAATTGACCTGCCCAATAGATGGGTCTGATTGGGCTGTGTGTCTTTACTAAATGGTGCCTGTTTTACGCCATCTGATGCCTGAGGCGATGAAACCCGCAATATCGCCATCAAATACAGCGTCCGGGTTATTTACTTCAAAGTTTGTTCTTAGGTCTTTAACCATTTGGTATGGAGCTAATACGTAGGAGCGCATCTGGTCTCCCCAGGAAGCAGTTGCCTCACCAGCAAGTTGCTTTTTAGTTGCCTCTTCTTCAGTTCTTCTGATTTCAAGAAGTCTTGACTGAAGAACTCTCATAGCTGACGCTTTGTTCTGAAGTTGAGACTTTTCATTCTGACAAGAGACAACTGTTCCGGTTGGAATGTGTGTGATTCGCACAGCTGAATCTGTTGTGTTAACCGACTGACCACCAGGACCAGAAGATCTAAAGACATCTATCCGGATATCACTTTCTGGAATATCGATGACATCAGTTTGTTCAATCAGAGGAACTACTTCAACAGCAGCAAAGCTTGTCTGTCTCTTACCTGCAGCATTGAAAGGACTCATTCGAACCAAACGATGTGTTCCTGCTTCAACAGATAGCTGACCATACGCATAAGGAGCATCTACTTCAAAAGTTGCAGACTTGATTCCAGCACCTTCAGCATGAGAGATGTCTAGGACCTGTGAAGGCCAGCTCTGCTTCTCTGCATATCTCAAATACATTCTCATCAGCATTTCAGCGAAGTCGGTAGCGTCATCACCACCAGCACCTGAACGGATGGTGATAATCGCTGCTCTTGAGTCATATTCACCATTGAGCAGTGTCTCTACTTCTTGTTCAGCAACTAGTTTCTTCAAGGCTTCAAGTTCAGCTGTGGCTTCTGTAGCAGCAGACTTATCGGACTCGCTGTTCGCCAATTCAATTAGAACTTCTAGATCGTCTAACCTGCTGGCAATATCTTGGATTCGGGTTCGCTGAGCCTGTTTTCTAGAAAGAGCACTGGTTAGCTTCTGTGCTTGTTCT
>JBDLVB010000084.1:0-3783 GCA_039805005.1 Actinomycetota bacterium | reverse complement strand
ATCTTCCTTGCAAACTGTGCATCATGTCACGGTAAGAATGCTGAGGGAACTGAGAACGGGCCAAGCCTTATTGGTGTTGGTGAAGCATCCGTTGACTTCCAAGTTTCCACAGGTCGTATGCCGGGGGCAGCTAGCGGTCCTCAGCTTGAAGTAAAGCCTGTTCAGTTCACTGAAGAAGACATTGCTGCAATGGCCGCCTTCATTGGTTCGCTAGGTGCTGGCCCGTCAATTCCTGATGAGGCATACCTACAAGCCAACGGAGATCCTTCAGCCGGTGGTGAGCTCTTCAGAATCAACTGCGCGATGTGTCACAACGCTGCTGGTGCCGGTGGAGCTCTAACCCAAGGTAAGTATGCTCCTGGACTAATGGGTTCATCAGCTAAAACTATCTACGAAGCCATGGTTACAGGTCCTCAGAACATGCCTGTATTCAGTGATGCAAACATCACCCCAGAACAGAAGAACGACATCATCACTTACCTGACATACGTTCAGGAGAACGCTTCAGTTGGTGGTGAAGAACTTGGAAGTCTAGGACCAGTATCAGAAGGTCTTGTTGCCTGGTTCGGGCTACTTGGATTACTAATCATTATCGCCGTCTGGCTTGCAGCCAAGTCAAACTAATTAGAGAGATCAAATGAGCGACAACTCAAATGAAGTAGAAGTAAAAAAGGATCTAGAAAAAGCCTCTGGTTCTTACTCAGACCATGAGTATGAACTAGGCCTTCGCGTAGTAAACGAAGACGCAGTTGCTGACCCAGGTCTAGAGCCTCACCGCGTTCGCATGACTGACAAGAGCGAGAAGCATGAGAAAGCTGCCGTTCGTCAGGTAGCACTACTGTTCACTCTTTCCATGCTTGGAAGTGCATTTGCTCTATGGGCTTACTTCAACTTCCCACTCTCAGAAGATCTATCAAGCGTTCGCCTGAACACTTTGTACCTAGGTGTTGGAATGACTCTAGGTCTAATGGGCATTGGTATTGGTGCTGTCCACTGGGCTAAGACACTTATGCCAGACAACGAAGTTTCCGAAGAACGCCACCTAGTTCGTGGTTCAGACGAGAAGCGTGCTGCTGCAATTGAAATTCTTGCTGCTGCAAACCAAGAGTCTGGATTCACAAGAAGAAAACTTATCCGCAGAACACTTTACGGATCCCTAGCACTATTTCCATTCCCAGGAATCATCCTGTTAGCTGACCTAGGGCCAAATCCGGGTGACTCACTAAGACACACTTACTGGAAGAAGGGCACTCGCCTAGCCAAGGATCCAACAGGTGTTGAGATCAAGGCTTCAGATGTGACCGTAGGTTCTGTATTCCAAGTTATTCCAGCTGGACTAAACCCAAGCCAACACGATTACTTGGAAGAGAAGGCGAAGGCTGCTGTTCTTCTAGTTCGCGTTGACCCAAGTGAGCTGAAAGAAACAGATGAGCGTAAGAGCTGGTCTTACCAGGGAATCGTTGCTTACTCCAAGATCTGTACTCACGTTGGTTGTCCTGTAGCTCTTTACGAGCAGCACACACACCACCTTCTTTGCCCATGCCACCAATCAACATTCGATCTAGTTGATGGCTGCAAAGTTATCTTTGGTCCTGCAGCGAGACCACTTCCTCAGCTTCCAATTACCGTCGACAGCGAAGGTTACCTAGTGGCACAAAGCGATTTCTTAGAACCAGTTGGTCCGTCATTCTGGGATAGGAGTGTGAAGTAATGTCTGTTACACAAACAAAGCCTCAGAAGAACTCTTTCCTCGCGGGAACAGCTAACTACGTTGATGAGAGAGTTGGAGCTTCTGGAATTCTGAAGGAATTCGGAAGAAAGATTTTCCCGGATCACTGGTCATTCATGCTCGGTGAAGTTGCGATGTATTCATTCTTCGTTCTTCTTATTTCAGGAACATTCTTAACTTTCTTCTTCGACCCATCTATGACAATGGTGAAGTATGAAGGCGTATACGCTCCCCTAAAGGAAGCGATTATGTCTAAGGCGTACGACTCAAGCTTGTACATCACATTCGAAGTTCGCGGTGGTCTTCTCATGCGACAGGTCCACCACTGGTCAGCACTCTTGTTCGTAGCTGCTGCTGGTCTTCACATGCTTAGAGTTTTCTTCACTGGAGCATTCCGTAAGCCAAGAGAACTGAACTGGGTTGTTGGTTTTGTTCTGTTTATTCTTGCTATGGCTGGTGGATTCACCGGTTACTCACTTCCAGATGATCTTCTATCGGGTAACGGTCTAAGAATTATTGACGGCATGATCAAGGGTGTTCCATTCATTGGAACCGGAATTTCTTCACTATTGTTCGGTGGTGAATTCCCTGGACACGTAGTTATTGGTCGACTTTACTCACTGCACATCATGTTGATTCCTGCATTGATCCTTGTCTTCCTTGCACTGCACTTGTTCATGCTGATTATTCACAAGCACACTCACTTCTCAGGTCCTGGTAGAAAAGACACCAACATTGTTGGTTACCCACTGATGCCTGTTTACGTTGCGAAGGCTGGCGGATTTTTCTTCATCGTCTTCGGTGCCATCATGGTGATCTCGACATTCTTCACAATCAACCCAATCTGGAACTACGGTGGCTATGACCCATCCCCTGTTTCAGCTGGTACCCAACCTGACTGGTACATCGGATGGCTCGATGGAGCTCTTCGTCTGGCACCTACTGGTATGGAATTCATGATTGGTGATTACACAGTCTCCATGAACATTCTGTTGCCATTGACAGTCAGCTTGCTGTTCCTCGCACTTGTTGCTGTTTATCCATTCATCGAGAACTGGGTAACTGGAGACAAGCGTGAGCACCACATGCTTGACCGTCCTCGTAACGCCCCAACTAGAACTGCTATCGGTGCTGCCGGTGTTATGTTCTACGCGGTTCTATGGGCTGGTGCGAGCACGGACTTGATTGCAACTCACTTCAAGATGAACTTGAACCAGGTGCTGGTAACAATGCAGATCTCTCTTATTGTTCTGCCAATTGTTGCCTTCATTGTCACAAAGCGCGTGTGTTTGGCTCTTCAGCGTAAGGACAAGGAAGTAGCCATCCACGGACGTGAATCAGGACGTATCGTTCGACTTCCACATGGTGAATACATTGAAGTACACGAGCCTCTAGACGCTTACGAGCTATACAAGCTAGTGGACTTCAAGGATTACCAGCCGACAGTTGCGAGACCTAATGCAAGTGGAAAGATTACCGTTGGAGCTAGAGTGCGATCAGCTCTGTCTCGCTTCTACTTCCAGGACCGCATTACGCCTGCTACTAAGACAGAAATCGAGCAGGCTAGACACCACGCTCAAGAGATCGAGTCTCAGGTTCAAAAGGCTATCGAGAACGACAAATAAGCTCAAAGTTGGAACCCGTCAACGAACAGTTGGCGGGTTTCTTCTTGCCCAGACCATAAGCTCTATCCCCCAAATTTCAATGCATGCAAGCCACTCAGGCGGATGAGCGCAGAACCAAGCCCGTTGCTGACTAGCATAGTTATAGAGACTCCTAGAGCCCAGAAAGGCCGATAATGGCAAAGCTTTACTTCCGTTATGGAGCAATGAATAGCGGTAAGAGCACCGCCCTACTTCAGGTAGCTCACAACTACGAGGAACGTAGCCAGCAGATTCTTATTGCCAAGCCAGCGGTGGACACCAAAGGCGATGCTGCTATCGTTTCCAGATTGGGTGTCGATAGAGATGTTGACTTTCTCGTAACACCTGGTGCAAACCTAAGAGAGCTTGCTCACGAATACGCCAACAACGGTCTGATCATCCCAGGAATCA
>JBDLVB010000083.1:0-3807 GCA_039805005.1 Actinomycetota bacterium | reverse complement strand
TTCAGGCATCTTTACAGATTCAGCACTCTTCTTAGCCATCTGTTACTCCGAGTAAGTGAACTGCGCACCTAGGGCAGTTAGCTTGTCTAGGAAGTGCTCGTATCCTCTAGAGATTAGTTGAACGTTAGAAACGTTTGAAACACCTTCAGCTGCAAGAGCAGCAACAATGTGGCTAAAGCCACCGCGAAGATCAGGAACTCTAATGTCTGCACCTTTTAGTTTGGTCGGACCAGAGATAACAGCTGAGTGGTTGAAGTTTCTCTGACCGAAACGGCAAGGGTGACCACCTAGACATTCACGATAAATCTGAATCTGAGCACCCATCTGAACCAGAGCATCAGTGAAACCAAATCTGTTTTCATAAACAGTTTCGTGAACAATAGACAATCCAGTTGCCTGAGTTAGAGCAACAACTAGAGGCTGCTGCCAGTCAGTCATAAAACCAGGGTGAACATCTGTTTCAATCACTACTGGCTGCAGTTCACCACCTGGGTGTGAAAAACGGATTCCGTCGTCTTCGATAACAAAAGCACCACCGATTTTTCTAAACACGTTTAGGAAAGTAGTCATCTCCTGCTGACGAGCTCCGCCAACCATAATTTCACCACCGGTTGCTAAGGCTGCTGCAGCCCAAGACGCTGCTTCGTTTCTATCGAATAGCGCACGGTGTGAATAACCATTGAGTGAAGCTACACCTTCAATGCGGATAACTCTGTCTGTGTCTACAGAGATGATTGAACCCATCTTCTGCAAGATAGCAATTAGATCCAAAATCTCTGGCTCAACTGCTGCACCAGAAAGTTCAGTTAGTCCCTCTGCACGAGTAGCTGTTAGCAGAACCTGCTCTGTTGCTCCAACGCTTGGGTAAGGAAGAGAAATCTTTGCACCCTTTAGACCATTAGGAGCTGACATTCGAGTTCCGTTAGGAAGCTTCTCAATTACTGCTCCGAAGTTGCGAAGTACTTCTAGGTGAAAATCAACTGGTCGATCACCAATGTGACAACCACCAAGGTCAGGAATAAATGCTTCACCCAATTGGTGAAGAAGAGGGCCACAGAAAAGAATAGGAATTCTTGAAGATCCTGCGTGAGCATCAATATCAACCATGCGAGCAGACTTCACATTGGTTGGGTCTAGCTTCATAACGCCATCATCGCTGAAGTCAATCTTGACTCCGTGAAGTTCTAGAAGTCTCTGAACAACTTCAACATCGCTAATCTTTGGGACATCGCGTAGTTCGCTTGGAGTATCACCCAGTAGGGCAGCAACCATAGCCTTGGTCACAAGGTTCTTAGCACCGCTTAGCTCAACTCTTCCGTTGAGTGGCTTGCCACCTTGAATTTGAATCTGGCTCATTTAGCTCCTACTGCTTCGCTGGTAGTGTCTTAGGCATCCAGTTTGGACGTCTTGCTTCGAAATCTGTAATGGAGCTCTCATCTCTAAGGGTAAGACCGATATCGTCTAGCCCCTCCAATAGACGCCATCTTGTGTATTCATCAATTGAGAATTCAACAGTCAAATCTCCTAGAGTTGCTGTCTTCTGAATCAAATCAATACTGATTTCAACACCTGGGTTATTCAGAATTGCTTCCCATAGCTTCTCGGTATCTTCATCCGTGATTTCACCAGCAATAAGGCCCTGCTTGCCTGCATTTCCCTTGAAGATATCCGCAAACTTAGAAGACAAAACAGCCTTGAAGCCATAATCACGCAGAGCCCATACCGCGTGCTCACGAGATGAACCAGTACCAAAGTCAGGTCCTGCAATCAAAACAGAACCGTGCTCATAAGCAGGGTCATTCAAAACAAACTCTGGGTCATTTCGCCATGAAGCGAATAGAGCATCTTCAAAACCAGTCTTTGTAATTCGCTTTAGATAGACAGCAGGAATGATCTGGTCTGTGTCAACGTTTGATCTCTTTAGTGGAACAGCAATTCCGCTGAATGTGGTGAACTTCTCCATTAGTTGTCCTCCAAATCAGCAGGTGCAGAAAGAGTTCCACGAATGGCGGTTGCTGCTGCAACTAGAGGTGATACAAGGTGAGTTCTAGCTCCCTTACCTTGACGGCCTTCAAAGTTTCTATTTGATGTTGAGGCTGCTCGTTCTCCTGGTGCTAACTGGTCTGGATTCATACCCAGACACATTGAACAACCAGCAAATCTCCACTCAGCTCCGAAGTCTTTGAAGATCTTGTCTAGTCCTTCAGACTCAGCCTGCAATCTCACGCGAGCAGAACCAGGAACCACAAGCATGCGAATGTTCTCTGCTTTTGATTTGCCCTTGATGATATCCGCTGCTGAACGTAGATCTTCAATTCTTGAGTTTGTGCAAGAACCTAGGAAGACAGTGTCAACCTTGATGTCTTTCATCTTGGTTCCAGCGACTAAATCCATGTATTCAAGAGCTCTAACAGCTGCTGCTTTTTCATTCGGGTCAGTAAATGAATCAGGTGAAGGAACAACATCACTTAGTGAAACACCTTGACCAGGGTTAGTTCCCCATGTCACAAATGGATCAAGTGTGTTGGCATCTAAGAAAACTTCTGCATCAAAAACGGCATCTTCGTCAGTAGCTAGCGAGTCCCAGTACTTGACTGCTTCATCCCAATCTTTACCCTCTGGAGCATGAACTCTTCCCTTGAGGTAGTCATAGGTAGTTTGATCTGGAGCGACCATACCTGCTCGAGCTCCTGCTTCGATAGACATGTTGCAGATAGTCATACGAGCTTCCATAGACAAATCTCTTATTGCTGAGCCACGGTATTCAAGAACATATCCTTGACCACCACCGGTACCAATCTTGGCAATCACTGCCAAGATGATGTCCTTAGAGGTCACACCCGCTCTTAGCTTTCCTTCAACATTGATTGCCATTGTCTTGAAAGGTTTCAAAGGCAAGGTTTGGGTTGCCAACACGTGTTCAACTTCGCTGGTTCCAATACCTAGGGCAAGGGCTCCAAAAGCTCCATGGGTTGAAGTGTGTGAATCACCACAAACAACAGTGATGCCCGGCATGGTTAGACCAAGCTGAGGACCAACTACGTGGACGATACCCTGCTCAATGTCTCCTAAAGAGTGAATACGAATACCAAACTCTTTAGCGTTGTGTCTAAGAGCCTCAATCTGGGTTCTGCTAGTTGGATCAGCAATCGGCTTGTCGATATCAAGAGTTGGAGTGTTGTGGTCTTCGGTAGCAATAGTTAGGTCTGGTCTTCTAACCGGACGTCCAGCAAGACGAAGGCCATCAAAGGCCTGAGGGCTGGTTACCTCGTGCAGAAGGTGCAGGTCAATGAACAATAAATCGGGTGCACCGTTCTCCCCTTTGACCACTACGTGGTCATTCCACACCTTTTCGGCGAGGGTTAGGCTCTTTTTAGTCACTTTTGCACCTTCAATATGGCTGAACTCAAAGTTTACCAGCGTGGACTAGATTGGCTAAGTGAGCGATATCGAGCAAATCCAGAGAAGAACCATCCGTGTACTGGCTTTAGGCCAGGTTTTAGGCGGATTTGGGCTTGGATCGGTACTTTCTATTGGCTCTCTGCTAGCCAAGGATTTGAGCGGTTCTGAGGCCTGGGCGGGCTCTGCAGCCACCTTTAGCACCCTTGGATCGGCCATCTGGGCCATTCCCCTAGCTCGTTTGGCCTATGCCCGAGGTAGAAGAGTATCCCTAGCCCTTGGGGCGGGTTTTGCTATCTCGGGGGCTATCACCGTCATAAGCGCAGCTGGATTTAGATCCTTCCCTCTCTTGCTCCTAGGCATCTTCTTACTAGGTGCTGGTTCAGCCACCTCTCTCCAGGCAAGATT
>JBDLVB010000082.1:0-3890 GCA_039805005.1 Actinomycetota bacterium | reverse complement strand
GTTCACTCATTAGAGAACTAGCCTAACTTTGAGGCTTTCACGAACATCGTAGGCTGGGCTGGATTCGGGTAAGTTTGACTCTTGTAGTTGTGATTTTGCCCTCGTAGCTCAGTGGATAGAGCATTGGTTTCCTAAACCATGTGCGGAAGTTCGATTCTTCTCGGGGGCACTTCTAGGCAGCTTTAGGCAAAGCTAAGTACTCATCCCATTCAGGTTCAAGCTTTTCTGCACCTCTAATTAGCCATGCTCCACCGGTAGGCATCCTCGGTGTGAAGGACAGTGTCCAACCCATTTCACTCAAGGTCTTATCCCCCTTGCTGTTATTGCAGCGAAGGCAGGCAGCTACAAGATTCTCCCAAGTGTCTGTTCCACCCTTTGATTTAGGTTGAACGTGATCAACTGTGTTAGCTGCTCTATTGCAGTAAACGCAGCGGTGACCATCTCTTCTAAGTACTCCCCGTCTTGAAAGAGGGATAATTCTCGATCCTGGAACTCGAACGTATCTGCTCAACAGAATTACAGAAGGCAAGTCATATTCATCAGTAGCACTGTGTACTTTAGTTTCGGCTGACCCCTCAAGCACAGTGGCTTTCTTATTGAGCACCAAAATAATCGCTCGCTTGAACGAGACCACACCCAGTGGCTCGTAACCTGCATTCAAAACTAGTGTTCTCATGTTGCTTCCTTTCGAAATAACCTGCACGGATTGCAGGTTTTCGTTTCTGGTCAACCTAAGGCTCAAACAAAAAACGCGTCACCGTAATCGGTAACGCGTCTAAGCAGAGAATCTTTGACAAGGACAAACTATGTGTAGATGTTCAAACTCATGCTTGGCAGGCACAGGGAAGGCATCCATTAGTTTCTCCTTTCAAAGCCAAAAGTTGGCTTGGGAAAAGGCTACGACTAATTGGCCTAGAGGGTCGCAAAACACTCCATAGCCGAAGGTTAAGAATTGGTTATCTTTTTAGTCAATAATGCGCGCGTAATAGACGGCATCTGTGTAGATAGTGGCTAGCTTGACCCTGTCACCTGGTCTTGGAGCGTGATAGAAGAGGTCTGAGCCAGCGTAGATACCGTTGTGGCTGTGGTTCTTCATAATCACTAGATCGCCTGGGCGAGCATCAGATTTCTTAATTCTCTTGATTCTTGGGTGAGCTGCCTGAGCGTTCACAGAGTGAGGCAGAAGCAATCCGAACTCAGAGAAGACTAGACGGACATAACCTGAACAGTCCAAACCGGTAGGAAGTTCTCCACCAAGGATGTATGGAACACCAACATACTTGGCGGCAACCTTCATGACGTCATCAGGGTTTAGCTCTGAGTACTTAGGGTTTGAGGCGAAATCGAATGCGGTTAGACCTTTATAAGAGCTGTAGTTAGTTCTGTCTGTGATTCTCTGCAGATCGTTTGCAGACATCACACCAAAAGAACCTCGTTCATATCTGATGGTTGCTTGGCTAGCGATAAGCAGGCTCTGAGCTTCGCCTTCTGCTCCATCAGCGTTAGAAGCAAGACCTGAAAGGGCAATTACGGCTGGGCTGTAAGCATAGGCAGGCAAGCTTGCTGTTGCAGCGACACCAGCGATAACAGACATGACCACAATGGTCTTTACTTCTGCTCGCTTGCGAAGTGGGACCTTCGCTACTGGCTTGATAAGAGCTCCAGAGGAGCTTTCAACCATTGGAGGGTTTGCTGCAAAGAACTTACGGTCTAGCTTTGCTGCTCTCTTTTCTGCTTTTAGAGCAGCTCGAGTTTTACGCTTTCTTTCGCTCTCCCTGATGGATCTGCGACTTCGAAGTTCAAATGATTCGAGGACATTAATTTCAACGTCGGCGCGACGGCGGCCAGATGGCTTTTCTGTCAAAACTATTCCTCCTTACAAATTCTTCGGTATAAACCTAAAGTTTTCTGGCGAGTGGGTGAATCTTTACTACTCTCGCTCCTTGGACTCGGTTGGATGACTCAAGGTTCTACGAGTTTACCCCGAAATCCTGCGGGAACAGATTATCCATAGGCTAAATAGCCCTAAAGCCCAGTATTTACGCAGGAATCACGAATATATGAGCTACGTCAAATGCGGTGAGGCTAACTGAATTCAAGCCGTCTACGGTACTCACCAAGACCCTATCTGTGGCTTGAACAGCCTTTATTCGGGCTCCTGGCACGACCTTGGCTGCCTGTAGGTGAGCCAGTGCATCTGAGTAGCCCTGCAGTGGTTCAGCAATTCTTTTGACAATAACTTCTTCATCTAGGTGCTCGATAAGAGGTGTAACAATCTCCCCCATAGCCTTAGATGCTCCTCTACCTAGGTGCTCAAGACCTGGAACTGGATTTCCGAAAGGTGAGGTCTCGACGTCTCTGACTAGTTCAAGGATCTTGAGCTCAACCTGTTCGCTCATTACATGCTCCCAGCGACAAGCCTCTTCGTGAACTAGATGCCAGTCCAAACCAATGACGTTTGCCAATAGCAGTTCAGCTAGACGATGCTTACGCATTACTTCAATGGCTAGGTGTCGGCCTTCGGTGGTGAGCTCTAGGTGACGGTCTCCTGAGACAACAACCAGACCGTTCTTTTCCATTCTGGCAACAGTCTCTGAAACTGTTGGGCCAGACTGATCAAGCCTCTCGGAGATGCGAGCACGCAGAGGCACATGGCCTTCTTCTTCGAGTTCCAAAATGGTTCGAAGATACATCTCGGTGGTATCAATCAAATCGGTCACCTGATAAGCCTAAATCTTCTTTAGCCCAGCACTACTAAACTTGCGTAATGGCATCAATAATTATTCCTTCAGATTTGCTCCCTCAAGATGGCCGATTCGGCTGCGGACCTTCCAAGGTAAGACCTGCTCAGATAGCAGCATTCGCTAATGCAGGTGCTGAACTTATGGGCACCTCTCACCGCCAGGCTCCGGTGAAGAATCTAGTTAAGCGTGTCCAAGAAGGACTAATGGACCTCTTTCATAACCCAGCTGGTTACGAAATCGTCATTGGTAATGGTGGTTCAACTGCATTTTGGGATGTTGCGTCATTCAGCCTTGCTGAGGGTAAGTCCCAACTACTTGTCCATGGTGAGTTTGGTGCCAAGTTTGCTTCTTCCCTAAGTGCTCCATGGCTTACAAAGCCAACAGTTATCCAAGGTGAAGTTGGTTCAAGACTTGAACTAGTTGCCGAAGAGGGAGTGTCTTCTTACGCATACCCACAGAACGAAACGTCAACCGGTGTTGTTACACCTGTTAGACGAGTAGCTGGTGCTGATAAGGGTGCTCTGTTCCTTACCGATGCGACAAGTGCTGCTGGTGGCATTGACTTTGATCCTCTAGCCACAGATGTTTACTACTTCGCTCCGCAGAAGAACTTCGCTAGCGATGGCGGTCTCTGGTTTGCTCTGATGTCTCCTGCTGCAATTGAACGTGCAGAGAGAATCGCAGCTACAGATAGATACATTCCTGAGTTCCTATCTCTCAAGACTGCTATCGATAACTCAAGATTGAATCAAACCCTAAACACTCCTGCCATATCAACCCTGTTCCTCCTTGCCGAGCAGATTGACTGGATGAATGAATCCGGTGGTTTGGCTTGGGCTGACGCTAGAACCAAGGCGGCATCAGATCACCTATATGCATGGGCCGAAGCTAGCAGCTTTGCAACTCCTTTTGTTGCTAACCCTGAACACAGATCACAGGTTGTTTCAACTATTGACTTCAATGATTCTGTTGACGCAGCTGAAGTTGCAAAGGTTCTACGTAGCAATGGAATTGTTGACACCGAGCCTTATAGAAAACTTGGTAGAAACCAACTACGTATTGCAACCTTCACTGCAACTGAGCTAAGCGATGTTCAGCAATTGACTAAGTCAATCGACTACGTAGTTTCAAACCTGGGTTAGATTT
>JBDLVB010000081.1:0-4314 GCA_039805005.1 Actinomycetota bacterium | reverse complement strand
TTGAGTGTGGGGTTCCTGCAATAACCATTGGCAAACCACTCTTCTTGAGGTTATTTACCAAGGCATCGCTGTGTAGAACGAAGAAGATTGCTCCATCAACTTCACCTGACTTCAGGTAGTGAGCAACACCACCATCGACAGAGCCAACAGGGGAAACCATTAGAACTGTGTGGATGCCGTTTTCAGACAGGATGCGGCTAACGCCAGAAGTTACTGTTCCCCAGAATGGGTCGCTAAATACTGAAAGGTCATCGTCGATAACAACTGCAATAAGACCAGATCTACCAGAGGCAAGAGCAGAGGCTACTCGGTTCTTTCGATAGCCCAGATTATCGACGGCCTCATGAACACGCTTAGCTGCGAGAGACTGTGGCCTCGGAAACACCGGCCGCTTTAGCGATAACTGTGTAAGTAGGGCGTGGAGCAGGAACCATACCTACTTACCTCCCTAACTCAGGGCCCTACTTTTTGGTGAGGGCTTCTAGCGACTTGCCGTTTGTCGCAATAACTTTACTGTAAACGCTTCCTGAAAGTTTCACGATTCTCTGTAATGTTTCAAAATTGACAAAAACGATACCAAATCGTTTCGCGTAACCTTCAGCCCACTCAAAGTTGTCTAGCAAAGACCAGTAGTAATAGCTCTTCACTGGAACGCCCTGATCAATTGCATCGCTAACTGCAGCAAGGTGGTTTACCAAGTAATCAACTCTGCGGTCATCGTTAACTTCGCCCTTTTCATCAGGCTCGTCACCGTAGGCAACACCATTTTCGGTAATTGCGATGTCTTGAATCTCAGGCCAGTCCTTGTGAATACGAACTAGAAGATCAGTTAGACCGGTTGGAGTGATTGGCCAGCCCATGTCTGTAAGAGGTCCTGGAGGTGTTCCGTCTGAGTTGATTGGGAAAGCGAAGGTACCTTCGTTCTTCTCAACCTGCTCAGCTGTTGGAGTGTTTAGGAAAGAGTCAGAGTAGTAGTTGATGCCTAGGAATTCGCTATCAATCTTTAGGGCTTCCATGTCCCCTGGCTTTACAACCTTAGATAGCTTGTCGCCATAAAGTTCAACTAGGTTCTGCGGATAGGTTCCGTGTAGCTGAGCATCCATCCACCACTTGTTGATGTTTGAATCCCAGTAGTTACGAAGTTCTTGTAATTCTGCGTTGTTCTCGTCATCGATGCGGTAGTTAGTCATGTTCAATGTGATACCGCTACGAATCTCAGGTCTAACCGCACGAAGAGCACGTGTAGCCTCAGCGTGAGCTAGAGCTGTGTGGTGGGCAACTGCAACTGCAGTTTCCAAATCCTTTAGACCAGGAGCGTGAACACCAACAAAGTGTCCAAGCCAGGTCACACACCATGGCTCATTGATTGTGATCCAGTTAGCAACTCGGTCACCAAACTTCTCGGCAGCAACAGTTGCATAATCAGCGAACTGCTGAACGATGTCTCTGTTAGCCCAGCCACCCTTGTCTTGAAGAGTCTGTGGCAAGTCCCAGTGATACAAAGTAGCTGTTGGCTGAATGCCAGCTTCTAGCAGTCCATCAATTAGACGGTCATAGAAATCGATTCCGTGCTTGTTTGTTTCACCTGTGCCATTGGGAATGATTCGTGGCCATGCAAGAGAGAAACGATAAGACTGAATGCCAAGATCTTTCATGATCTTGATGTCTTCTGGGTAGCGGTGGTAGTGATCACATGCAACATCACCGGTGTCGCCGTTAACTACTTTGCCTGGAGTCTTTGAGAATGTGTCCCAGATGCTTGGTGAGCGACCACCATCGTTGAAGCCACCTTCAATTTGGTAAGAGGCTGTAGCTGAACCCCAGTTGAAATCTTCTGGAAAACTCATGATTATCCCTTCACAGCCCCATCCATAACTCCACGAACAAGTCTTCTACCAACAAAGATAAACAGAACAAGTAGAGGAGCTGTTGAGAGGAATGCTCCACCCATGTTCAATGCATAGTCAATTGCATAGCTACTCTTCAACTGGTTCACAGCAACCTGTGCCGTGAAGTTCTCTGGAGTATTCAATACAAGTAGTGGCCAAAGGAAGTCGTTCCATGTTGCCAAGAATGAGAACAATCCAAGAACGAATGCGCTCTGAGAAATGATTGGAACAACAATGCTCCAGTAAGCACGGAATACACCAGCACCATCAATGCTTGCTGCTTCTAGCAATTCGTTAGGAACCTGAGCATCAATAACCTGACGCATCCAGAACACACCGAAGGCTGTAACAAGAGCAGGAATAATCAACGCACCTAGTGAGTCAATTAGTCCAAGGTTTCCCATGATCATGAATAGAGGAATGATTCCAAGCTGGCTTGGAAGCATCATGGTCAAAACAACAAAGAGAACCATGAACTTCTGACCACGGAAGTTCAACTTAGCAAAAGCAAAACCTGCAATAGCTGAGAAAAACACTTGAGCTAGGGCAACAACAGTTCCAACATAAACAGTGTTTAGAAGTGCCTGGTTGAACTGAGGTAGTGCTTCATACACGTTGCTAACAACAGTGAAGAAGCGAGGACCAGGAACTAGCGTCGGTGGAATCTTGCTAATCTCGTCTGTTCCGTTTGATGCAACGATGAACATCCAATAGAACGGGAAGATTGAAAGGAAGGTAACAATACCCAGTGCTATGTAACCAGTGATACCCATCTTCTGCCAACGAGGAGTTTTGTTCCTAGCTGGTCTTGGCAATGTCTGCTCTTTCACGGCTACCTGACTCATTTGCTCTCACCTGACAACTTACGTGTAATGAAGAAGTTGATGACTGAAACGATTGCAACAATCACAGTGATCATGATTCCAATTGCCGCTGCATAACCCCACTTGTAAGCAACGAATGCTTGCTCGAAGAGGAACAGAGTCAAAGTTGAGAACTGACCTGAGTCACCACCGTTGAATGAACCACCAAGAATCAGCGGCTCAGCGAATACCTGAAGACCACCGATAGTTCCAACAATCAATACGAAGGTAATTGTGTTACGTAGTGATGGCAATGTCACGTAGATGAACTGCTTGAACTTTCCAGCTCCATCAAGTGATGCTGATTCGTAGAGCTCGTTTGGAATAGCAAGCATCGCTGCCAAGAAGATTAGAGCGTTGTAACCAGTCCATCTCCAAACAATCATCGATGCAATTGCAACGTGTGAAGAAGTGGTTCCCTGAACGAAGTCAATGTGCTCAAAGCCCAGGGCTCCGATGATGATGTTGACCATACCAAAGTCACGTCCGAATAGCTGACCGAAAACAATCGCGATAGCTAGAACAGATGTGATGTTTGGAACAAGAAGAATAGTTCTAAAGAATGTTGATCCTCTAAGAGCTGGGTTGTGCAATACAGCAGCCAAACCGATAGAGAAAATCAACATTGGAATTGTTGAGAGCAACCAGATGTCCAGAGTGTTGATTAGTGCATTCCAGAATCTGGTGTCCACAAACAATTCGTCGAAGTTAGCAAGTCCAATAAATTCCTGAGTACCCAAAGCGTCCCAGTTGAAGAACGCGATGTATACGGAGTAAATAATTGGAGCTAGACCGAAGATAAGGAACATCACAAAGAACGGTGCCGTGAACAGGTAGCCCCAACGACCATTCAGAGAAGGAACAGCATTAATGTTGTTCACTTTTCTTTGTGGCTTCGCTGGCTTCCACGGTGAAGGTGGTTTGCTCGCACGAGCTTTACCCACAGTTGTCTGTGACATTACTTATCTCTCTTTAGAAACTATTTACACTTACCAGCTGCGGCAATACCAGTTGCGAATGCCTTGGATGGAACTTTTTCTTTTCCATTTGCAACTAGTGAGATAGCTGATCCCATAGCCATATCGATGCAGCGCTGTAGCTTACCTTCGAAGATTGGCTTCAACTTCTTAACACCTTCGCTGTAAATCTTTCCTACTGGAGCGTTGTTGAAGAATGGGTCCTTGTATCCAGTCAAAGCTGCGTTTGAGTAAAGAGAAGGAGTTGAAGGGAATAGACCATAGGTCTTGAACACAGTCAACTGCTGAGCAGGTGCTAGGTACCAAGCGATGAAGTTCCATGCTTCCTGAGCGTTCTTAGCTCCCTTAGGAATGCTTAGCTGGCTTCCACCCATGTTTCCACCACCACCAGGTACTTCTGCAATGTCCCACTTACCCTTGGTTGAAGGAGCCTGGCCCTTGATGTAGTCCATCATCCAAGCTGGTGCAAGCATTGCTGCGAATGTGCCCTTTGACATACCTACGTTCCAGTCAGATGAGAACTGACCGATACGAGTACCAATCTTTGCGTTGCTAGCAGCAACTGTTGTGTCGAAAGCTGTCTTT
>JBDLVB010000080.1:0-4141 GCA_039805005.1 Actinomycetota bacterium | reverse complement strand
CTACCGCCAACATGAATGGTGGTTAGTTCGCTAAGTGCTTGACTCATAACTTGATTACTGCCTGAGCTTTACCTAGTACTGCTACTTCAGCAGAACTTGCAGATAGATCAATACGAACTGTGTTGTTCTCTAGATCAATGGAACCGACTTTGCCGATTACTAGAACATCTGCACCGGTAGCGGCATCAACAAATACTGGCTTAGTGAAACGAACACCATAGTCAATAACCTTGCCAGCATCGCCAACCCAGTTAACAGCAACCTGAACTGCAGCACCCATTGTTAACATTCCGTGAGCAAGAACCCCATCAAGACCCACTGACTTAGCAAAGTCATCACGGTAGTGAATTGGGTTAAAGTCTCCTGATGCTCCTGCGTAGCGAACTAGAGAATCACGAGTGAAGTGGAAAGTGTGACTTCCAATTTCTTGGCCTACTTCTAAAGAAGCAATATTGATGTGAGTCATTATTCGCCCCTCACTACTAGCGTGCTGATTGCAGTGCAGACAAGTTTCTTCTCAGCATCAAATACTTCTGTGTTGAAAGTAATCATTGAGTGAGCACCTAGAGATTTAACTGAAGCTACTTCAAGAACAGAAGTCAGTTCATCGCCAGCAACAATTGGTCTTACAGAAACAAATCTCTGATCTCCGTGCACAACTCTAGAGAAATCAATATCAGCTTCAGGGTCTTGAAGAACCGCTGGCAAGCTTCGCTCTTGAATAACAACAGCGAAGGTTGGTGGAGCTACTAGATCTGTATAGCCAGCTGCTTGAGCAGCAAAGACATCTAGGTTTACTGGGTTAGTTGAGAAAACCGCATTAGCGAATTCTCTAACCTTTTCTCTACCAACTAAATAGGGGCTGGTTTCTGGGTATTTCTTACCCTGCACATTTGGATTGACCATGGCTCAAGTTTCGCAGATATTTGGCCCAAAGGGCCTTGGTAGCGGGAGCGGGACTTGAACCCGCGACACCACGATTATGAGTCGTGTGCTCTAACCACCTGAGCTACCCCGCCGCAGAGCCCCGAGACAGGATTGAACTGTCGACCCCTTCCTTACCATGGAAGTGCTCTACCACTGAGCTATCGGGGCGTGACTACCTTGAATAAACAGGCTTAGGCACCGTTAGAGATTACCACCTAGGCAAACCATAGGCAAACCTTAGAGTGCTGCCGGAAGCCTATAAATGTTGATTGTCAGTGGATCTGCAGGGAGTTTAGCCACCTTGCCATCAATGATTAGCTTGGCTCCACCGAAGAGATTCTCAGCCTGTTTGAGCCCTGAAACAGCATCTAGAGGAATAGCAGCATTGGTATCAGAGCCTCGGGTAGCAACAGTCAAGATGGTCTGTTTCTTGTTCTCACGGACATAGGCCACCACCTCATTCGAGACATATACGAATCTCATTGAGCCATCGTGCAGGGCAGTATTTACTTTTCTGATCTTGGCAAATGCCTTGTAGTTCACAAGCATGGTTCTATCGTTTGGTCTCTCGTTATTCCAAGGAATAGGAGTTCTTGACTCTTCACCGTTATGGCCATCAAGACCAAACTCATCTCCAGCCCAGATAACCGGCATGCCAGGGAAAGTGAATTGCATACCAGCAGCTACTTTCTGAGCACCTGGGATAGCAAAGGTTTTGAATCTAGGAATGTCATGAGTATCAAGTGGATTCATGTTGTGTAGACGAACATGCCATGGGAATCCTGCAGCAAAATCTAGATGCTGTTTCACCATTTCATTTCCATTGATCTTTGTCTTACCAATTCCTAGGAACCCTGCTTCAGCTTTCACGTTTGGGTTATAGAACCATCTCCATACCGGCTTAGTGAAGTTGTAATAGGTCATCGCCCCATGCCAACCTTCACCTTGAATTTGGTAGGCAGCATCTCCCGTGTATTCACCAAGAAGAATTGTGTCTGAATTTATCTTCTGCATTGATTCACGAATAAGAACTTGTAGTTCCATATACATATCTTCTTCACGAATACGACCGGTCATATTTGAAACATCGATACGCCACCCATCCATAGCAAATGGCTTCTTTATCCATCTAGCAACAATGGAGTTAGAGCCAGTGATGAATCTCTTTCTAAGTTCCTTTGAGTTCCAGTTGAATTTAGGAAGAGATGGAACACCGAACCAAGAGTCATAGTCTTTATTTCTATTACTGAAGTAATAGAACTCAGATTCCTTGGCTCCAGGCTTCTTATAAGAAGCCTTGAACCATTCGTGAGCAGCACCTGAGTGATTAGAGGTCAGATCACCAATAATCTTGAAGCCCTGCTTGTGAGCTGCAGCAGCTAATTCAATAAGTGCTTTATCTCCACCAAGCAAAGGATCTACTTCATCAAAACTAGAAGCGTCATATCTGTGGTTACTCTTAGCTGGGAATACTGGAGTCAGATAAATCAGTGTCACACCCAAAGCTTTTAGATGATCTAGGTGTTCAGTAATTCCATAGATATCCCCACCAAAGAATTGTTCACTGGTACCAGGCCCAGTTCCAATTACTTTGTCTCCCCACTCTTTAGCAATAGCCCAGCTAGGAAGTTTTTGTTTTGCCAATCTCTCTGACTTAGCAAAACGGTCAGGGAAGATTTGATACATCACTGCTTTCTTACCCCAGTCAGGAGCAGAAGAGAAAGTATTGATTCTGAAATCTTCAACATCAGGCATCTCAAGTTCAGTTAGCCCTCTTGCATTTAGCCAATAGCTAGAACCATCAGTCATTTCAATGAACCATCTGTAGTTCATGTATGGGTTATGCATGGTGATTACAGCTTCAAACCAAGACCAGCCGTTCTTAGTTGAAACAACTTTGGCTGGAGGTGACGGGAAAGCTTCACCAGACTCACTGAAACGAACTCTTACCTGCTTCACCTTGCCAAGGGCAGTGTGAATTCTGATGCGAAGCTTGATCTTGTCGCCAACTTTAGGTTTCTGGTTAGCAACATATAGAGGTGATCCATCGTGGTGAGGATAGAGTCCGCGAGGCAGTAGTTCTAGGGCTGTCTTCATTAGATTCCAATTGTTTGGGGTAGCTATTGGTGTCCTGTAATTCTTGCTACTAAAGGGGTTCGAGGGCAAATCTAGCAGGGGAATTATGTAAACGATTACATTTTGATAAACCCCGTCAAAATAGGCTCTCATCTGGCGTATTTTTGAACCTATGGTCCAAATAACAACTGAAGCACTCTCACGTTCCAAAAAAGACGCCGAATGGTGGAGAACCAGCGTCATCTACCAGATCTACCCTCGCTCCTTTGCAGATGGCAATGGCGATGGCATGGGAGACCTACAGGGAGTAACTCAAAGACTTGAATCCCTAGCAGAGCTAGGCATCGACGCTATCTGGTTCAGCCCATTCTTCAAGTCTCCTCAGAAGGACGCTGGCTACGACGTATCTGACTACAAGGACATAGACCCACTATTTGGAACCCTTGCTGACTTTGATTCTCTAGTAGCCAAGGCAAACACCCTTGGTCTCAAGATCATTGTTGACCTAGTTCCAAACCACTCAAGCGACCAGCACGCTTGGTTCCAAACAGCCCTAAAGGCGGCACCTGGCTCTAAAGAGCGTGCTCGCTACATCTTTAGAGATGGCAAGGGTGAGAACGGTGAACTACCTCCAAACAACTGGGAGTCAGTTTTTGGTGGAGCTGCTTGGAGTCGAATCACAGAACCAGATGGAACTTTAGGTCAGTGGTACCTACACATCTTTGACTCTTCACAGCCTGACTTTGACTGGCAGAACGAAGAAGTAAGAGCAGAGTTTGATTCTGTATTGAGATTCTGGCTTGACCGCGGTGCAGCTGGATTCCGTATTGACGTAGCTCACGGAATGATCAAGGTCGATGGACTACCAGATGTTGTTTCAAACAACTCAACTATGTCTGGTCAAGATTCACCTGATGCCGTTAAGACTCAAGAATCAGAAGAAGAACTTATTGCTCGTCTCCAAGTTGAGAATCCTTTCTGGGGTCAGAACGGTGTTCACGAAATCAACAAGAGATTCCGTTCAATCTTGGATGAGTATGAAGACAGAGCTATGTGTGGTGAAGCATGGGTGCTTCCACTATCAAGAATGGCTCGTTGGGTAAGACCAGGTGAATATCACCAGACCTTCAACTTCGGT
>JBDLVB010000079.1:0-4221 GCA_039805005.1 Actinomycetota bacterium | reverse complement strand
ATGGTTTGGCACCTCGATGTCGGCTCGTCGCATCCTGGGGCTGGAGTAGGTCCCAAGGGTTGGGCTGTTCGCCGGTCCCAAGGGTTGGGCTGTTCGCCCATTAAAGCGGCACGCGAGCTGGGTTTAGAACGTCGTGAGACAGTTCGGTCTCTATCCTCTGCGCGCGCAGGAAATTTGAGAAGACCTATCCCTAGTACGAGAGGACCGGGATGGACTAACCTCTGGTGTGTCAGTTGTTCCGCCAGGAGCACCGCTGATTAGCTACGTTGGGGAAAGATAACCGCTGAAAGCATCTAAGCGGGAAGCTTGCTTCAAGATGAGATTTCCATGACTTCGGTCGAGAGGCTCGCAGTAGACTACTGCGTTGATAGGTTGGATGTGGAAGTGAGGACTAAAGACTCATGGAGCTGACCAATACTAATAAGCCAATAACTTGACACAATTTTTTGTTCGCGTCCACTATGTGGTTCCCGAGATATGTTCGGGAATCTAAAGATCACACTTCACTGTGTGTCAACGATTCACATAACTCAATAGTGTTTCGGCGGCCATAGCGAGAGGGAAACGCCCGGTTACATTCCGAACCCGGAAGCTAAGACTCTCTGCGCCGATGGTACTGCAAGGGGGACCTTGTGGGAGAGTAGGTCACCGCCGGACTTAATTTAGAAAAATGGCCACCTTGGATTCAAGGTGGCCATTTTTTGTTTAACAGACATGTTTTAATGTTTATAGGAGACATGATGAACGATAAGCCAGCACCAAAAGACCGCAGAAGCGCAGGCGGAGACGATAGGCGTAAACCAGCAGGAGCAGAGCTTCGAAGTGGTGGTCGTGATTCACGCCCTGAGTGGCAGACTCGTGTGGCAACTCCTAGAAATGAATCAGCTCCTAAGTCTCCTATGATTCCTGATGAGATCACAGATCAGGACCTAGAGCTTGGAATTAGAGTTCAACTAAAGACTTTGACAGCAGAGAATGCTGAAATGACAGCCAGACACCTGGCCATGGTCAGTATTTTGCACGACCAGGACCCAGAGTTAGCCCATCAGCATGCACTAGCTGCTGCTAGAAGAGCAGGTCGCATTGCTATTGTTCGTGAGACTCTAGGTGTAACTGCCTACCAGGTTGGGGATTACGGCCTGGCCATTCGCGAACTAACAACCTACAGAAGACTTTCTGGCTCAAATGACCAACTTCCAATCATGGTCGATTGTGAAAGAGGACTGGGTAGACCTGAAAAGGCTCTAGAACTTGGACGTTCTGTCGACAGGAAGTCACTGCCAGCTTCTGTTCGGGTAAATCTTGCGATTGTCATGTCTGGAGCGAGATTAGACCTCGGACAGAACGACTTGGCTTTGGCTGAGCTAGAGATTCCAGAATTAGATCCAACAAAAGTTTTTGAGTTTTCCACAAATCTCTTCCGTGCTTACGCAGATACCCTTATAATTGGGAACAGAGAAAGTGAAGCTAAGAAGTGGTTTGATCTTGCAGATCGAGCAGAACTTCACTTCCTCGGGAATAAAAACCCCGAGAACGAGGTCTTCTCAGTAATTGAGGAGATTGAGATTCCCGAGGCGCCAAAACTGGACCGTCACTCAAAATCCCAGCATGAACACGGTACCAGGGCGTCTCGGGATTCTTCTTTTAACTCAGATCGCCCTAGAAGAGAAGGCCCTGGTGCCTCTGGCGACAAGCCAAAGCGTCCACCATTCAATTCAGGTCCTAGAAGTAGCGGTCCACCATCAGGTGGCGGCGGACCTCGCGGTGGAGGAAAAGGTTTTGGCGGTCCACCTAAGGGTAGGAGCCGAGGACCTGGTCGTGGTCGCTAATAATATTTGGAGCCAACACGATCTGCTTCTTGCAGATCTTGATGGAGTTGTTTACGAGGGCACTGTCGCAATCAAAAATGCAGTGGAAACACTAAATGAAATTGCGAACCGAGGCATTCCAGTTGGATATGTAACAAACAACTCTTCAAGAAAGCCTGAAACTATCGTTCAGCAGCTCGTTGAGTTGGGTTTGAATGCCAAACCTGAAGACATCATCTCCTCTGGACAGACTGCGGTTGAACTTCTTCAAACAAAACTTTCTTCTGGGGCAAAAGTTTTGGTTGTTGGTGGCGAGGGATTGAGAGCTCGGGTTTCAGCAGGTGGTTTTCAAATAGTTGCATCCAGCGATGACAAGCCAGAAGCAGTAATTCAAGGATTCTCACCCGATGTTTCGTGGAGAGATTTAGCAGAAGCTGCTTATTCCATTCAAAACGGAGCAATTTGGGTAGCGACAAACAACGATTGGACCTTGCCACAAGAAAGAGGTCTTGCTCCTGGCAATGGAACTTTAGTTGGTGCCGTGCATACCGCTGTGGGTCAATTACCAATCGTTGCTGGAAAGCCAGAACCAGCTATTTTTGAAACTGCACTCAATCTCTATAAGCCAAAGAGCAGCATCTTCGTCGGAGATCGTTTGGACACAGACATTCTTGGATCCAATCGAGCAAACATAAAGAGCGTTCTAGTTCTAACTGGAGTATCAACACGAAAAGATGTTCTGGCCGCAAAGCCAGAGGAGCGTCCAAGCTACATAATCTCCTCTTTAGCTGAGCTCTTGGAAGACTATGTAGAGCCGAAGCAGACCAAGCGAGGCTGGAGCTGCGGTAAGGCTAGTGTTGAATTGTTAGGCGATAAAGTTTTAGTTACAGAAGGTAATCCGCAATCTATAGAAGCACTAAGAGCGGCTTGTATGGTTATTTGGAATTCAGGAAAGCACATTCACTTTTTGAATGTGCAGAGCGAGCTCTACGAAAAGAAGGCATAAATGAACGACAGGCTAAATGAACTCGAAGTTGAACTTGCAAGGATTGCGGAGTTGAGCTTGGAAGAGCAGCCTCAGGCTTTTGCAGATCTCAAGTCAAAACTTGAGGCTCAACTAAACTCTGCTTCTGACGAAACCAACGAGTAAGAAGTTGGATCAGAACTCAACACGTCTTGACGTCGCTCTAGTTGATCGAGGTCTTGCTCGATCTAGAAACCAAGCATCAAGTTTGATTGAATCTCGTCGCGTCTTCATAGACGGGAGAGAGGCTAGAAAATCTTCTCAACCTGTTCCTGAAGCTGCCGAGCTAGTTGTTCTTGAAGCAATTGACTATGTTTCCAGAGCCGGACACAAGCTTGCCGCAGCTTTGGAAGAGTTCACAGACATCGAGATTGTTGGCAAAATCTGTCTAGACGTTGGTGCCTCAACAGGAGGCTTCACAGATGTTCTCCTTCGCTATGGGGCAGCCAAGGTCATTGCTCTTGATGTAGGACACTCCCAATTGTCAGAATCCTTAGCTGAGAACCGAATGGTTATCAACATTGAGAACTTCAATGCGAGGGACATGACTCAGGAAAACCTTCAGAAAGTTGTCGGTTCAAGACTTGACCAGAAGATCACTGACAGCACTATTTCCCTAGTTGTTGCGGACTTAAGCTTCATTTCACTCACATTGGTTCTCGCTCAGATGAGCCAGGTAGCCCCAAAAGCCGACTTTGTCCTGCTTATCAAGCCTCAGTTTGAAGTGGGTAAGAAGTCTTTGGATGCCTCTGGAATCGTCAATGATCACAGACTTCGTGCCTCAGCAATACGTCAGGTATTGGATGAAGCCAAGGCTCAGGGCCTAAACATCCATGGTCTTATCAAGTCTCCATTGCCTGGAACCCACGGAAATGTTGAGTTTCTGGTTTGGCTTAATTCTGTGGAGACTGACCACAGCATCGATTGGTCTGGCAGAATTGACGAACTAGCTAAAGAACGTGCTTAATTCAAGGAGGCGATTGGGAAGATGAGTGCATCTAGATACATTCTGTTAGTTGCCCATACGGGTCGACTTGAAGCGATCACCGCAACTCAAGAAGCTATTGAACAGCTGGTCTCAGCAAAACTTATCCCTGTCATGACCTCTGAGCAGATCATCGAGATCCAAGAGTTCCAGACCAACCGAAACCAGCCAAGTGATTTTCTGTCTCACGTTCTTGAGCTAGGCGTGACTGTTCTAGAGAAAGACTTAGAACTTGTCATGGTTCTCGGTGGTGACGGAACAATCCTCAAGGCAGCTGAAGTTGTAAGAGAAACCGCAACTCCTCTGATGGGCATCAACCTTGGACATGTTGGCTTCCTAGCTGAGAGCGAAAGAGAAGGTTTCTCTAACGCTGTTGCCAGAGTTGTAGATCGCGATTACCTAGT
>JBDLVB010000078.1:0-4149 GCA_039805005.1 Actinomycetota bacterium | reverse complement strand
CAGGGAAGCAACTAGTCCAACTGCAAGGACGAAAAGTCCCTCTTGTGATTGAAATGCCACTGCAGTTTCTGGACGAGTGCTCAGTAGCACTAAGACGATCCAAGGAGCGAAAACAGCAAGCTTTGCTGTCCCTAACACCCAGTTTTGCTTCACTTGTATTTCCAACCATGTCGCGTTCTCAAGCCTCAATTGCAGTGCTTGGCTTCTGAGAGCGCTTAGGTATCCCCGACCACCAGACGCACTTGCCAATCGAGTTATCTCGATGAACCGGTCAGCTATTGGATTGGCAAGACGAGTTTTGAGATTTTCTAAACTCTGCGTGAACGGTAGACCAGAAGCATGATCTTTCTCAAACTCCCGCAGTGCCCAAGAAAACATCGGAGGTGCAGCAGAAACTGAATCTAATAATGCTTGCTCTAGAGATGCGCCAGCCCATGTTGCTGAGTGAACAGCATCTAGGTATTTAGGCCACAAGCCATTTGACTTTTGATACCCAAGGTGAACCCTAGTTTGAAAAGTGTCGAGTAGCTGAACAGCAACACAAACACATATTGCTGATGAGATGAGGGCTGACTTGGTAAGGATGGAAAGCAACCCAAACAGACCAGCAAAACAAATTCCCAGAAGGAAAATGAATTGTGCGGCTTGAATCTCTTCGAAACCTGCTTGTCTCAGGTGCCGGGTCAACCTATTCACAGCTCGACCTCAACCCAGGTTCCCGCACCATCGGACTTGATGACTTGTGAAACTCGTCGAGTTCCATCACTTCTCATTTCGCAGTGAATAACAACGCCAATGGTTCGCTCTACAGTCGAAGAAACAAATATCGAGGGAATATTTTCACCAGCAAGCAAGGGAAGCAACTTTAGTTTCTCAATCGCTTCCAGCGCTGAGTTGGCATGAATAGTGCAAAGACCTGCGATTCCCGAGTTAAGAGCTATCAGCAGATCTAGTGCTTCTGCTTGCCTTACTTCGCCAATGACTAAACGGCTTGGCCTCATACGCAATGCTTCTTTTACTAGCCTGCGAAGTGTTATCTCACCAACACCTTCTAAGTTTGCTTGTCTCGATTGCATGGCAACCCAGTCGATATAGTTCGTTCTGATTTCAAAAGTTTCCTCAACGCTAATGAGGCGCTCGGTTTGAGATCCAACATCCAAAACAGCGCAGAGCAAAGTAGTTTTCCCAGCTTGCGTAGCTCCTGAAACGAGAATGTTTCGACCAGCCATGAACTCTTCAGCGATGAAGTTAGCCATGTCTTGAGACATAGATCCAAAGCGAACCAAATCTTGCAGCGAATAAACCTTGGCAGGGAACTTTCTTATGTTTACAGTCCAGTGTTGCTTTGTTATATCAGGGATAACGACGTGCAAACGCGATCCATTTGAAAGTGTGGAATCAACAAATGGCTCAGATCGGTCCAATCTCCTTCCTGAGTCTCGAAGCATCCGCTCAACCATTTGCCTCACGCTCAGCGAAGTCAGCTGAAGGTTTAGCTTCTTCTTTTGGGAGTTTTCATAGACAAACACCTCATTAGGTGAATTAATCCAGATCTCTTCAATTCTCGGATCAGCAACCAGGTCATCAAGGGCCCCATAGCCCGACATGGCACTGCGAATCTCACCAATGAGGCTGGATTCAACAGTTGAGGCCAGTCCTTCGCCACTTTCAAAGGCCTCGTCAACCGCCTTGGAAATTGCCAAATCTACTGAATCAGGTCCGCCAGACAGCAGGAATCTGGCTCGTTCTGCGATGGTTTGGACTGTATCTCTGGGCACAAACCCATGCTTACAAATCCTTGGATATGCTGCTCAGCTTCTCCACAGGCAAAGTATTGATTTTTAACATAGAATAGGAAGGCTCGCGGGAGTGGCGAAATTGGCAGACGCACTAGATTTAGGTTCTAGCGCCTTAGGCGTGTGGGTTCAAGTCCCACCTTCCGCACCAGCAACAAAAAAGCTGGCTCTTTACAAAAAGAGCTGGCTTTATTTGTTTAACTCTTGAACTGCACGAACTGCAGCATCGGCATCAATGATTCCAATTCCACATTGACCTGTGGTGATAGTACTGCCGTCGTTCATCGTGGTCTCTATGAGTTGGCTCTCACAGTCCGATGTTGGGTTAAAAGGTCTAGCAGTGCCACTCAGAATTTCCCAGACCTGTGTGTAGGTCAGTGATGGACGAATTGAATACATCAGTGCAACCACACCGGCCGCAATTGGTGAGGCCATGCTGGTTCCCTCTTCCCCACCGTAGGTAGCTCTGCCAGGTGCTGTCTTTCCATCGTTAGTAGTGGACCAAATAAGTCCGCCTGCAGGTTTGTTCAAACCAACACGATCATCACCACCTGGTGCTGAGATGTCCACTCCGATGTAGATACCTTGAGAGTTTGAGTAGCCAGAGTAGTTGCTGTAGTAAGCGCGATCACCTGTGAAGCCGGTGGCACCAATGGTGATGTTTCCATAACAGTTTCCTGGATAGGAATTGGTAGCAAGCTGGTTGTCATTACCAGCAGAGGTCACGATAGTTACATTTCTTCTCTTTGACTCATCAATTGCTAACTGAGTTGGTGAATTTGAATAGCAAGTTGAGAATGTTGACGATCCGATAGATAAGTTAATTACCTTTGCAGGGTTAGGGTTTTGGATGATTCCAGTTAGCTTTACTCCAAGTGCCCAGTTGATACCAGCCGCAATGTCACTTTCTGAACCACCATTGACACCCAAAACTCGAACAGGTGAAATCTTTACCTTTGGTGCAACTCCTGAGATACCAATGTCATTTGATTCAGCTGCGATGATTCCTGAGACGTGAGTGCCATGCCAAGAACTTGGTTCAGTTGTGCCCACATAGTCACCAGGATCTGTCGGATTAGCATCACGTCCATTGCCATCTCTGGCATTTGCTGAGTCGGTGATCATGTCGTAACCAGTGACGAGATTGTTTTCGAGATCTGGGTGATCTGTAATGCCAGTGTCCAGAACAGCAACAACTACCGATGGTGTACCTTGTGTAATCTTCCAAGCCTTAGAGGCGTTGATTCCATAAGTTCCATCTAGATACCACTGCAGGTTCTTCATTGGATCTAAAACTGCTGTTACAGGAGTTGAGGAAGCGGAACCACGCTTATTGGTTGCTGTGACAATCACTTGATAGCTCTTGCCTGACTGCAATCCACTCAAAGTGCAAGTAACTCCTGAAGACGCACATGTCGCCTGAGAAGAATCAGATGCGGTTGCAGTAACTGAATAGCTTGTAGCTAGTCCCCCGCGTTCAACTAAACCTTGAGTAACCCAAGTCACTACTGGATTCGCTGAGGTTATGTTTCCTGAGGATTGAAGAATGGGTGCTTGAGGGACAGCCGTTGGAATTGTTTTGGCAGCAAGTGAATCTTTGCTGATTGCCATGTATTTTGAATTACCAGTCTTGGTTATAGTTGCAACCTTGAAGCTAGCGACTTCACCAGGAATTAGTCCATTTGCGACTGTCAGAGACGTTGATCTGCTCTTTGTATTACTGACAAGGACTACATACTTTTCAAGAACCTTGTCATACTTGCTGATTCTGTAACCCCAGAGAAAACCGCCATTTAATTTGCTGGGTGCTTTCCAACTCAAGGTCACCCGAGCCTTGGTTTTATTCGTTGAAGACCAGCTGTCCTTAACAATGACTTTTGTGGGTGCAGCACTTGCCTTGAGGACTCCCAGCTTGGGGGTAGCTAGGTTGTATCTAGCCTTGGTCAGCAAATGATCTAGATAAACGGCTTCAACACTTGGGCTTTTAGCAATCTGATTGGCAACGGCCAAAGCTTCAGATTCGCTAAGTTGGCCTTCAAACTTGGCTGAGTGCAGACCTAGACCAATATCGACTCCAGGAGTGAGTTTCTCTTTAGCAAGCTCAAGGCCGACCTGGTTGCCAAAGATATCGACTGGAACAACACCATCGCGGTATTTGATTACAAGTCCAACTACTGGCTCGTCTTTATATGCTGGTTCGCTAGAAACCGAACCCTGACCGCTGGAAGAAACCAATGCGGTGAGGTAGCCAAGTGCCAACAGCATGACAAGAGCAATTGCTGTGAACTTTGTGGACGGCTTCATGCTTTCACTCTAAACCTTGACTCTGACAAGAGCCTGAAGTTAATCACAG
>JBDLVB010000077.1:0-4199 GCA_039805005.1 Actinomycetota bacterium | reverse complement strand
AGGGTTCACACCAGCCATTGGCTCATCAAGCATGATGAGCTTAGGTTCACTCATTAGAGCTCTAGCCATTTCTAGAAGTTTTCTCTGACCACCTGAAAGACTCGCTGCATAGTCTTCACGCTTTGCATCTAACTTGAATCTCTTAAGCAAGATGTCAGCAGCATCAGTGATCTGCTTTTCGCGACGAATCCAGAGTGGACGAATCAAAGCAGTCAGGAAGCTCTCACCAGGTTGCTTCTGAGCACCAAGACGCATGTTCTCAATCACGGTTAGAAGGCTTAGTGCTTTGGTTAGCTGGAAAGTTCTAATCATTCCTAGGCGAGCCACTTTATAAGGTGACATGCCTGCAAGCTTCTGACCTTCAAATGACCAGTTACCCTGGTTCGGCTTATCGAAGCCTGTTAGCAGGTTGAAGAATGTTGTCTTACCTGCACCGTTAGGACCGATTAGAGCAGTGATAAGTCCTCTAGGAATCTCAACGTGAGCAACGTCAACTGCTGTTAGTCCACCGAACTGACGCTTCACGCCATCAGCAATAAGAATTGGGTCAACCTTGCGGCAACCCGGTGCAATCTCACCGATAGCAATTTGATCTGTAGAAATGTCTTTTGACTTAGGCATTGAACTGAGTCTCCTTTTTGTTTCCAAACAGACCCTGTGGTCTAAAGATCACAAGCAACATCAGCGATAGACCGATTAGAAGCAGACGAATCTGAGCGATGTCAGGTTGAGATAGGAATGGCAGCCAGCCAAGTTCAAGTAATCCACCCATGATTCCCTGAGTAACGCTAATCAAAGCGATGAAGATCATTCCACCGGCGATAGGACCAAGGATTGTTGCCGCTCCACCCAAGAGTAGAACTGACCAAATAGTAAATGTGAAGTTTGTAGTCCAAACCTGAGGCTGAACGTTTGAAAGGTTCAGAACGAAGATCATTCCACCGATGCTTGCAAAAACACCACCGATCATAAGAGCCTGCAACTTGTAGAAGAAGACGTTCTTACCAAGGCTTCTTACTGCATCCTCATCTTCACGAATACCCTTGAGCACACGACCCCAAGGTGAACGCATTAGAAGACGAAGGATCAGAGCACCGATTACAACAGCACCCCAACCAACCATCAGAACGTAAAGCTGATCTGCTCTATAGGTTGCGAAACCGAAGTTGTAGTTTCCAGCTGGGATTGGGTTCAATGCCCAGAACTCAGCACCAAACTGGCTTAGACCGTTAGAACCACCGGTTACTTTAGAGAAGCCGATTGTGGTCATGAAGTATCTAAATACCTCAGCTGTTGCAATGGTCACAATAGCTAGGTAGTCAGCACGAAGTCGAAGAGTTGGAATACCCAGAATCAAGGCAAAGAGAATAGAGCAAAGTATGCCCACTAGAACTGCCAAGAACAGAGGCAGCTTCAATGTGTCAATGCTGATTACCATTCCGTAGGCTCCAACAGCTGCGAATGCAGCCTGACCGAAGTTCAGAAGTCCTGTGAAGCCGAAGTGCACTGCAAGGCCCAAAGCACAAAGTACGAAAGTAATTGTGGTTGGACTTAGCATCTCGCCTAGAGCGAGTCTCAATATGTTCAGAATGTCCATTTACCTATCCGATTCTCTGCTTTTTGCCTAGAACACCCTGAGGGCGAACAAGCAAGACAACGATGAGGATGATTAGAGCCGCTGCGTACTTCAAGTCAATTGGAATAACTAGCGCTGATAGCTCTACAACAAATCCAATGATGATTGCACCTACGGTTGCTCCTAGAGCCTTACCCAAACCACCTAGAGTTACCGATGCGAACAAGAGCAGAAGGATCTGTGCTCCTAGTAAGTAGTTCGCCTGGAACTGAAGTCCATAGAGGATACCGGCAAGCCCGGTAAGAGCTCCAGCCATAACCCATACGATTCTGATGATGCGTTCTACGTTGATACCGGTGGCTGCTGCAAGAGATGCGTTATCGGAAACCGCACGAGCAGCCTTACCGATTCTTGTTCTGGTTAGGAACCAAGCAACAAAAGCAAGGGCAACGACGCTTAGACCCATTGACACCAGTGATGAGCTTGTGGTGTTGATTGGACCTAGAACAACTAGTTCGTATTCGCTTGATAGAACCTTTGTGTCACCTTCAAAGAAGAGGATGAAGAGCTGACGAAGAATGATAGACAGACCGATTGAAACAATCATGATCTGGTTCAGGCCTAGCCTGCGCTTTCGAAGAGGTTTCCAGAGAGCCGAGTCTTGAAGCCAACCGAATCCAGCACTGAGCACGATTGTTATTGCAGCAGCCACTAGTAGAGGCAACTTCATCTCAACGTGGAATAACCAAGTGAACAAAGCACCAAAGGTAACCATCTCACCGTGGGCAAAGTTATTTAGCCCAGTGGTTCCGAAGATCAATGAGATACCGATAGCAGCAACTGCTAGAAGAAGACCAAGGTTCAAACCAGCAAAGAGACGAATGATTATCTGGTCACCAATAGGTTGAATGACTCTGGTGTCTTTACCAAGAGGGAAGAGCACCGCAGCGGTATTTGTGACGTTTAGGTTAGCTTCACGAGTATTGGCTTCAGGGTCACGTAGGCCAACTCCCTTAGGCAAAGACTCAAGCAGGATCTCTACCTGGTAGACACCCTTCTTTTGAACTTCTAGAAGCCACTTACCTTCGGCGTTTGAGGTCGCAATCTCATCTAAGCCATTTCCGGTGATTCTAAACTCAACACCTTCAACCGGCTTCTTTTCGTTCTTCACAGTTCCGGTGATGATTAGCGGTGAGCTATCAGATGAGGCAGCGGATGCCTGCGACAGAATTGGGCCACCAAAGATTGAGAAGAGTATGGTGAACGCGGCTACGATTCGACCGAATCGACCCAGCGTGTTTCTCAGGGCGATGTTCAAGCCAACCTCCATTGTTATCAGTGCCGTCGCACATCTTTTCGTTATTATCCGAGATTACCCGATAAACCCGCTAGACATCGGGCCGTAATAAGAACGAAACAGAGTAAATACCTCTATTTAGAGGCAAATCTGCTTCTGCTAACCCTTAAACCCAAGGCATCCGCCAAATACCATTGGTCTAGTGAACATCCAGACAATTACCTATCCGGCTGACTTGCCGGTTAGTGCTCGCCGTGGCGAGATTCTGGAGGCTATCAAGAATCACCAGGTAGTGGTTATCGCAGGTGCCACTGGTTCGGGTAAGACCACCCAGATTCCCAAGATGTGTCTGGAACTAGGCAGAAAGAGCATTGCCCATACTCAACCCAGAAGAATTGCAGCAAGAGCTGTGGCGGAGCGTATCGCTGAAGAGCTAAAGGTAGACCTAGGCGATCTAGTTGGCTACCAGGTTCGCTTCACTGATCAATCCGGCCCTAAGACAAAAGTCAAAGTGATGACCGATGGCATCTTGCTCAATGCCATGCAGAGAAATAGAAAACTTGAGCAGTATGACACCATCATCATCGATGAGGCTCATGAGCGAAGCCTAAACATCGACTTCCTACTCGGCTATATCAAACAGATACTTCCAAGTAGACCTGACCTAAAGGTGATCATCACTTCAGCAACCATTGACCCTGAATCCTTTAGCAAGCACTTCAATGATGCTCCCATCATTGAAGTCTCTGGAAGAACATTTCCAATCGAGATTAGATATAGACCTATCAATCAGGATGAGGAAGACAATCCAGATCCTGATGCCAGCACAACTGCCCGTGATTACATCGACGGAATCCTAACTGCTATTGATGAACTCTCTTTAGAAGACAAAGGTGACATCCTGGTTTTTCTTTCAGGTGAATCTGAAATCAAGGATGCTCAAGAAGCTATTCAAGGAAGAATCACAACAGGCGCTCTAGGTAGTGGGATTGAAGTTCTACCTTTATATGGAAGATTGTCTTCAGCCGAGCAACATAGGGTATTTGAAACAAGCAAGGTTGCAGGACTCAAGCGAAGAATCATTCTGGCAACTAACGTTGCTGAGACCTCTCTAACTATTCCAAACATCAAGTATGTGATTGATGCCGGTACTGCTCGTATCTCTAGATACTCTCCTGCAGCTAAAGTTCAAAGACTTCCTATCGAAGCTATTTCCAAGGCGAGTGCTAATCAAAGAGCAGGTCGTGCAGGAAGAACAAGCCCAGGTGTTGTCATAAGGCTGTATTCAGAAGATGAGTATGAAGCTAAATCTGAATTCACAGATCC
>JBDLVB010000076.1:0-4341 GCA_039805005.1 Actinomycetota bacterium | reverse complement strand
CTACAAGAGAAAAACTTGGAAAGATGATGGCAGGTATTGCAGCATGAGTAAGAAAAAAGAAGTAGCAGTAGAACAGCCTTCACAAGATAAAGCAACTAAAGTCCTTCATGAAATCATGGCGGGCGATCCAGTAAGAATTGCTTTATCTGTTCTCCTTGGCTTCATCATCGGAGCTATCTTCATGGTGGTCTTCGATAAGAGCGTTGTGAAGGCCTGGGGTAACTTTGGTGCAGATCCGAGCATGGCTCTGTCAACTGTTTGGTGGACTATCCAGGATGGTTACGGAGCCCTATTCTCAGGTTCTATCCTGAACTTCGGTGCAGACAGTTTCGTCTCTGCCATCCGTCCATTCACTGAAACTCTTAGATTCGCAGCCCCACTAATCATGGCTGGTCTAGGTGTGGCTCTAACTTTCCGAGTTGGTCTATTCAACATCGGTTCTACTGGTCAGATTCTTGTAGGTCTAGCTGGTTCAACATTTGTTGCAACACGTCTAGAGATGCCAATCATCATCCACATGCTTGTAGCGGTATTCGCAGCTGTTGTTTGTGCGATGGTTTGGGGAATGATTGTTGGTGTTCTGAAAGCTAAGACCGGTGCTCACGAAGTAATCGTGACAATCATGTTGAACTACGTTGCACTGTCTTTGTTCACATACTTATTGAGACAGCCAGAACTTCTTCTTGAAGAAGGTGGAGGTGGAACTCCAAAGTCTGACAACCCAGATGACACTGCACGTCTTGGCTTGCTATTTGGTCCAGACTTCCAGCTTCACTACGGATTGATCTTTGCTGTCCTAGCAGTTGTTTTCTACTGGTGGCTAATGGAGAAATCAACCTTCGGATTTAGATTCAGAATGGTTGGACACAACCCTTCTGCAGCAAAAGCCGCAGGTATCAAAGTTGAAAACACATTTGTTTGGGCACTGGCTATTTCAGCAGGATTCTCTGGTTTAGCAGCAGCTAACCAGGGTCTAAGCGTTGACGGTGGTCTAACCACAAGCATTGAAGCGGGTATTGGGTTTGACGCAATTACCGTTGCTCTTCTAGGTGGCTCAAGAGCTGGTGGAGTTGTAATGGCTGGACTTCTGTTCGGTGCATTCAAGGCAGGATCTGCAACTATGCAGGTTGCTGGTGTTTCCCCTGAAGTTCTTGGTGTTGTGAAGGCGCTGATTGTTCTATTCATTGCCGCTCCACCAATCATTAGAGCCTTCTACCGATTGCCGGTACCAGGTCCAAAGGTTTTTGAAGCAACTCAGAAGGCTAAAGCAGCGAAGGTGATCAAGTAATGAAAAATGTAGAAGTCACCCCAGGAATGTTCTCTTCAGCAACAGTGAGACCGAGTCTAAAGACTCCAATCACACTAGTTGCTGCAGCGATGGTAGTTATTGTTTTCTTTGGTTTCCTAGGTAAAGCTGGCGACATCAGTTTTGTTTGGAGCGACAAGCGTGAAGCTTTGCAGTTGCCTCCATTTGTAGTGAACTCAATGTTCTTCTGCACACTTGTCGGAGCTTTGCTACTGATGATTGGTTTGCTTTCAGTTGCATTGAGCATTCGCGGAGTTAAGACTCCAGTCTGGCTAATTGCTATCTACTCTCTTGGAGCGATGATGGCTCTTCTGGGTTGGCTAGCAACCGAAGCTACCCAAGGTGTTCAGATGATCTTCATTCTGGGAAACACATTGGTTCTAGCAATCCCACTTATCTTCGGTGGTATGGCGGGAATCATGTCAGAGCGCGTCGGTGTTGTGAACATTGCAATTGAAGGACAGCTTCTAACTGGAGCTTTCGTTTCAGCAATCGTTGGAACTATCACTGGCAATCTTTACGTGGGAATGATCGCAGCGATGATTGCTGCAGCTTTGCTTTCAACAGTGTTGGCATCTCTAGCTATCAAGTACCTAGTCGAGCAGATCATCATCGGTGTGCTGCTAAACGTTTTGGTTATTGGTATTACAAACTTCTTGTACTCAGCTTGGGTGGACGATGACAGCATCAACCTAAACTTCCCTGGAACATTCGACAAGATCGCAATCCCATTCCTGTCAGAGATTCCGGTTCTAGGTCAGGTTCTTTTCAATAACAGAATCACTGTTTATTTGATGTTTATCCTCGTACCACTGCTTTGGTATGTATTGTTCAGAACCAAGCTAGGACTAAGAGCAAGAGCCGTTGGTGAGCACCCGCTAGCTGCTGACACAGTCGGTATCAATGTTGCTAGAACCAGATTCTGGTGGGTAACTATCGGTGGAGCAGTTGCTGGTCTTGGTGGAGCATCGCTAACCCTTGGAAACGTAGGTTCATTCGGACGTGAAATGTCAGCTGGGCTTGGATTCATTGCCCTAGCGGTTGTAATCCTCGGTCGTTGGCAGCCAATCTATGTGACTCTAGGAGCATTGCTCTTCGGCTTCACAATTATTCTCAAGGTTTGGGCTAACCAGGTTTCTCCTGGTATTCCGGTGGACTTCATCACCATGGTTCCTTACCTTGTGACTCTTGTAGCAGTTGCTGGTTTTGCTGGAAAAGTAAAGCCTCCTGCCGCTTCCGGTCAACCTTACGTAAAGGGCTAAATACATGTCTCAAGAGATCGACTGGAGTGCGTTGAAGGCTGCGGCTATTGCTGCAATGAGAAACGCTTACGCCCCATACAGCCACTATCCAGTCGGAGCTGCTGCTCTAGTTGATGATGGCCGAATTGTTTCTGGCTGCAACGTTGAAAATGCAAGCTACGGTGTTGGCCTCTGTGCTGAATGTGGCTTGGTTAGCAACCTGAGCATGACTGGCGGTGGAAAGCTAGTTGCTTTCTATTGTGTTGATGGAGCTGAGAACATTCTGATGCCTTGCGGTAGATGTCGCCAACTTCTGTTTGAACACTCAAGTGAGGGAATGCTCTTGCAAACAGTGTCAGGCATCAAAACAATCGATCAGGTCCTTCCTGATGCATTTGGTCCACGTGACCTAGCCGAAGGTTTCGGCGCTGATGAAAGAAACTAGGAACTAATTGTCTAAAGAATTTTCCGCAGTTGAACTAATTGTTGCTAAGCGAGAGAAACAAGAACTTTCTACCGAGCAAATCAATTGGCTAGTAGCCAATTACACCTCAGGTGTTGTTGCAGACGAGCAAATGTCTGCAATGGCAATGGCGATCTTGCTAAACGGTATGAACAGACGAGAGATTAGAGATCTGACCTTGGCAATGATTGCCTCAGGTGAAAGATTGGACTTCTCATCTCTCACAGTTCCAACTGCTGACAAGCACTCAACCGGTGGTGTTGGCGACAAGATTACATTGATGCTTGCTCCGCTGGTAGCTGTGTTTGGTGTTGCTGTGCCTCAGCTAAGCGGTAGAGGCCTTGGTCACACCGGTGGAACTTTAGACAAGCTAGAAGCTATTCCAGGCTGGCAGGCATCTCTTTCTAATCAGCAGATGCATGACCAGCTACAGAAGGTTAATGCTGTTATTTGTGCTGCAGGAGCAGGTCTTGC
The DNA here is from genome assembly GCA_039805005.1 of Actinomycetota bacterium. Classification (GTDB taxonomy): domain Bacteria; phylum Actinomycetota; class Actinomycetes; order Actinomycetales; family Microbacteriaceae; genus Rhodoluna. Next base: position 857 of record JBDLVB010000076.1, on the reverse strand, counting down.
TCCAGCAGATAAGAAACTTTACGCACTTAGAGATGTAACAGGAACTGTTGAAGCTATTCCACTTATTGCTAGCTCAATCATGAGCAAGAAGATCGCCGAGGGCACCTCTGCTCTTGTTCTAGATGTCAAAGTTGGCTCAGGTGCTTTCATGAAGACTCTTGAGAGAGCACAAGAACTGGCTCAAGTGCTAACTCAACTAGGAGCGGATGCAGGTGTGAAGACCAGTGCGCTACTTACAGACATGTCCACCCCTCTTGGTCGCAAAGTCGGTAACGCTCTTGAAGTTGATGAGGCAGTTGAAGTACTTGCCGGTGGTGGGTCTCAGGACCTTATTGACATCACTGTTGAACTAGCCAGAGAGATGCTTCGCCTATCAGGTAAGACCGATGTTGATGTCGCTGCAGCTTTGAATGACGGTCGTGCCATGGACAAGTGGAACGAAATGATTAGAGCTCAGCATGGAGATCCGACAGCAAAGCTTCAGGTTGCAAAGCACGAGCACACCATCCTGGCTGAGAGCTCAGGTTATGTGAACGAGCTAGATGCTCTTGCAGTTGGCACAGCATCATGGCGTCTAGGTGCTGGGCGTGCTCGTAAAGAAGATCCAGTTCAGTTCGGAGCCGGCATTGTTCTGCACGCTAAGCGTGGAGAGAAGATTGAAAAGGGAGCTCCGCTACTAACCCTTTACACAGATGAACCAGAACGCTTTGATAGAGCAATTGAAGCTCTATCCGGTGGAATCAAGATTGAGAGTGAAATCTCATCTAGCTTCACACCGCTTATCCTTGACCGTATCAACGCCTAAAGAGAAACGAATAATGTCTAAACTAAACATCCAGTCCCTGCCTAAAGTCTCA
>JBDLVB010000075.1:0-4345 GCA_039805005.1 Actinomycetota bacterium | reverse complement strand
ACAAGATCAGTCTTGAACTGCTTGAGTCTTGCGATCATTCGAGCTTTACTATCAACCACAATGCTGTCACCGTCGAAGACTAGATCATCTTGTCCACCGACCAAGTTCACATAGGCTGCAGCACAGCCGTGCTTCTTTGCTAGTTCTGAAACAAGCTTTAGGCGAGTGTCATCTTTATCAATCTCAAATGGTGAACCGTTAAGAATTAGGGCAACATCGGTATTTGCCTTACCTAGTTGGGAGACTGGTCCACCTGATTGCCAAATGTCTTCACAAATCACAGTTGAGAAACGCAAGCCTTTGTGTTCAAAGGTTAGAAGTTTGTCTCCAGAGACAAAGGTCCGGTATTCATCAAAGACAGAGTAGTTAGGCAAATGATGCTTGTTGTATGTGCCGATGATTTTGCCATCAACAATTACTGAAGCTGAGTTATGAGCAATGGCCCATCCTGTTTGATCTTGGGCTGAGGCCATAGACGGGTGACCGATTACAACTGCGATGTGGCCTAAGCCCTTGCTTTTCAATTCAGCTGCGAGCTCTCTAACCGCCAGTTCAGCATCCAGAACAAAAGATTCTCTAGTAGCCAGATCTTCAATCGGATAGCCGGTGACAGACATCTCACCAAAAACCACTAAATCTGCCTGTTTTGCCGCAGCTTCTTCAACGACAGCCAAGATACCGGCTAGGTTGCCGGCAATCGAACCAACGGTTGGGTTGGTTTGAGCTAGGGCTAGGCGAACATTGGGCATAACCACTAGCCTAGTAGGAGGTAATTGAAAGGTTTTTGCATGGACAAGCAGCGCGATTTCGTACTACGTACAATCGAGGAAAGAAACGTCAAGTTCGTAAGGCTTTGGTTCACTGACGTGGCTGGAACCCTGAAGTCCGTGGCTATCGCCCCAGCTGAAATTGAGGGTGCATTTGCCGAGGGTATCGGCTTCGATGGCTCTGCTATTGAAGGCCTTTCTCGCTCATATGAAGCCGATATGTTGGCTCAGCCAGATCCTTCTACCTTCCAAATCTTGCCTTGGCGTGGCGAAATTGAGCCAACTGCCCGTATGTTCTGCGATATCACCACCCCTGACGGTATTCCAGCAGCAGCTGATCCTCGCAACGTATTGCGTAGAGCCTTAGATAAGGCTGCCAGCATGGGCTTTTCCTTCTACATCCACCCAGAGATTGAGTTCTACCTCCTAAAGTCTGCTCAGATAGGCCCTGAAGGCCCTGTTCCGGTGGATAAGGCTGGTTATTTCGACAACGTACCTGGTGGAACAGCCAATGACTTCAGACGACGAGCAGTAAACATGCTTGAGCAACTGGGTATCTCAGTTGAGTTCAGCCACCACGAAGGTGGACCTGGTCAGAACGAGATTGACCTTCGATATGCCGATGCTTTGACTATGGCCGATAACATCATGACTTTTAGGACAGTTATCAAGGAAGTAGCTATCGAGCAGGGTGTTTACGCAACATTCATGCCAAAGCCTTTTACTGAGCACCCAGGTTCTGGAATGCACACCCACATGTCACTCTTCGAAGGCGACACTAACGCTTTCTATGACCCATCTGGGGAATATCACATGTCAAAGACTGCCAAGAGCTTTATGGCAGGCATTTTGCGTCACGCTCCAGAGATCACAGCTGTGACAAACCAGTTTGTTAACTCATACAAGAGACTTTGGGGTGGCGGTGAGGCTCCGTCATTCGTTTGCTGGGGACACAACAACCGTTCAGCTTTGATTAGAGTTCCGCTTTACAAGCCAAACAAGGGAAACTCAGCACGTATCGAGTACCGAGCAATTGATTCAGCAGCTAACCCTTACCTGTCTTACGCACTTTTGCTATCTGCTGGTCTAAAGGGAATTGAAAACAACTACGAGTTGCCTGCAGAAACAGAAGACAACGTTTGGGATCTATCAGACTCTGAACGAAGAGCAATGGGCATTCAGTCACTTCCTCAGTCACTTGATCACGCTATTCGTCTTCTTGAAGAGTCTGAACTTGCTGCTGAAGTTCTAGGCGAGCAAGTATTCAGCTATGTACTTGCCAACAAGCGCAAGGAGTGGAGCGAATACCGTTCGCAAGTAACTCCTTTTGAATTGAAGACCAACCTCGAAGTTCTCTAATGTCCACAGCAAGAACTGGTGGGTCGCTAGCCTCACTTGCCAGGTATGGTTTCACAGATCTAGATGGAACTATTGCCAAGCTTGATGAACTAGTCTCGCTGGTTGGTGACAGCGGTAGATCAGCTCTTGCCTCGCTTAGTAAGTCAGCAAATCCTGACCAAGCATTAGATTTTCTCATCAGGATCTCTAGAGAGAGTAAATCAGCGGTCAAGAAACTTCTCTCTAAAGAAGAATCAGCACTGAGACTATGCAGATTGCTAGGAGCTTCCTCAGCTCTTGCAGAGTTTGTTGAATTGAATCCAACTGTTCTGAAGGAATTTGAAAAAGAACAGAAGTTGCAAACAAAGGAACAATATGTTGCTCTGTTCAATCAAGCTATCGCTAGTGAGGCTGAGCCTAGTTCTGTTCAGGTCACTAATCTCCGTAAGGCATATCGAACTGAACTAGTAAAGATTGCAGCTATTGATCTATCTGCAATTATTCCAATGGTTATTCAACCTTCTGTTTCTAAAGCCTTAGCTGACATAGCAACAGCCGCCTTGGAAGGCGGGTTAGTTATTGCTCGCAGAGAGCTAACGACGAGCTCAGAGTTTGGCACTTTCACTAAGGAAGAAGTTGCCTCTACTCGCTTAGCAGTAATCGGTATGGGTAAAGGCGGTGCGGGGGAGCTGAACTACATCAGCGATGTTGACGTAATCTATGTTGCTGAAGCTGCTAACGATTCTCTTGAGACTTCCAGGATGCTAGAAATTGCTACGAAGCTAGCCACTCGAATGATGAGGGCAATGGATTCAACGAATCCAGAACCTGCGCTATGGCAGGTGGATGCCAACCTTAGACCTGAAGGTAAGGCAGGAGCTCTTGTAAGAACACTTGATTCCCATGCTTCCTACTACTCAAGGTGGGCGGAGAACTGGGAATTCCAGGCACTGCTGAAAGCTAGACCAATGGCAGGGGACAAGGAATTAGGTGAAGCCTACTTTGCAGCTATGAACCCATTGGTATGGGAATCAACGCAGCGAGATAACTTTGTTGAATCAGTTCAAAAGATGAGAGAGCGAGTCAGCGGAAACATTCCTGCTGACGAAGTTGATCGACAAATCAAACTTGGTCCTGGTGGACTCAGAGACATTGAATTTACTGTTCAGTTGCTGCAGTTAGTACACGGAAGAACAGATGAAAGTGTTCGAGCATCCGACACACTTTCTGCAATTGATCAGTTATCTGACGGTGGTTACATCGGTAGAAGTGAGGCAGCGGAGTTCTCTGCTCACTATAAGTTCCTCAGAGTTCTAGAACACCGAATTCAGATGTCAAAGATGAGAAGAACTCATCTCATGCCTACTGAACCTGAAGCTCAGCGAGTAATTGCTAGATCCGTAAATTTGGATTGGACTTCAGATGTTCTTCTGGAAACTTGGGGAGAGGTAAAGCTCCAGGTAAGGGCTTTGCATCAAAGAATTTTCTACCGTCCACTGCTAGCTGCTGTTTCAAAAGCTGGAGGCGGCTTAGAACTTTCCAATGAACAGGCTTCCGACAGACTTTCAGCAATTGGTTACCTCAATCCAGCAGGGGCTTTGCAGCACATAAGTGCACTGACTTCAGGATTGTCCAGAAGAGCCCAGATCCAACGCCAACTGCTTCCGGTTCTTCTGCAGTGGTTCTCTGAAGGTACAGATCCAGATTCAGCTCTTCTTGCTTTCCGAAGACTAAGTGAGAACTTGGGTGAATCGCACTGGTACCTAAGGATGCTCAGAGATAGCACTGGAGCAGCAGAAAGATTGAGCATCGCTTTATCAAACAGCAGACTGGCAACCGCTCTTCTGGAACTAATACCTGAAGGTGCGGCCTGGTTCGAGGATCCAGATCAACTAAATCCAGTAACTCTTGAAGAATTAACAGAGCAGTCTGAATCCCTTGCCTCACGTCACGATCATCTAGACGACTTTGCTAAAGCAGTTAGACACATCAGAAGACGAGAAACTCTTCGTCTGGCCCTTGGATCTGTGGTTGGTGAACTAAACATCGCTGGGGTTTCTCAAGGACTATCTGATCTAACCGAGTGGTATCTAATCACCTTGGCTTCCGCCATTCAAGATTCATTGGCTAAAGAGCTGAGCCAAAGTGTTGATTTCGGAATAGTTGCCATGGGCAGATTTGGTGGCCAAGAGCTTGGTTTTGGTAGTGATGCGGACGTGATGTTTGTCTATCGAAACGAT
>JBDLVB010000074.1:0-4403 GCA_039805005.1 Actinomycetota bacterium | reverse complement strand
CATGATGGTTGAATCGTCATCCATTAGGTTGACTAAACCTTTAGGGTCAGCTGCTGATTTAGACATCTTCGCTGTTGGGTTCTGCAGGTCGTAAATCTTTGCTGTCTCTTTCAAGATATGTGCTTCAGGGATAGTGAAGGTTTGACCGTATCTTGAGTTGAAACGTTCTGCTAGATCTCTAGTTAGTTCTAGGTGTTGTCTTTGGTCTTCACCAACCGGAACTGCTTTTGGTTGATAAAGCAAAATATCAGCAGCCTGAAGAATTGGGTAAGTAAATAAGCCAACTGAAGCAGAATCACTTCCAGCTTTTTGAGACTTGTCTTTGAACTGAGTCATACGACTTGCTTCACCGAAACCAGTGATGCAGTTCAATACCCATGCCAATTCCGCATGGGCTGGAACATGGCTTTGAACAAACAGAGCAGAGTCCTGAGGGTTAATTCCTGCAGCAATGTATTGAGCTGCAGTTCTTCTGGTGTTTGTTCTTAGTTCGTTAGGGTCTTGAGGAACTGTGATGGCGTGCAGGTCAACAATCACATAAAAAGCGTTGAAGTCTTTTTGCATGTTGACCCAGTTAACTAGGGCCCCAAGGTAGTTACCCAGGTGCAGAGATGAAGCACTCGGCTGCATGCCGCTTAGAAGATTTGCTTTGCCAGTCATGTTAGATAGCGTACTCAACAACAACGGGGGAATGGTCCGTGAAACGGGTGTCATAGCTAGCTGCTCTATGAACCTTGTAGCCGGAGGCAACCTTGGCAAGCTTTGGAGTTGCTAGGTGGTAGTCAATTCTCCAACCGGTATCGGTATCAAAAGCCTGACCTCTGTAGCTCCACCATGTGTATGGACCAGGTACCTCTGGGTGAGCGGCTCTACCTAGATCTACCCAACCTTGCTTATGCATCCAGATATCGAAGTAAGCACGTTCTTCAGGTAGGAAGCCAGCATTCTTGAGATTGCCCTTCCAGTTCTTGATATCTAGTTCTGTGTGTCCAACGTTTAGATCTCCAACCACAACCGCAAGACCGTCTTCTTTTCTGAGTTCAGCCATTCGCTTGGTCATTGCATCTAAGAACTTGTATTTCTCAACCTGTTTAGGGGTGTCAACTTCACCTGAGTGGACGTAGGTGCTGATTACAGTGACTGTCTTGCTCTTAATCTTGAAATCTACTTCTAGCCATCTGCCAGCACTGTCAAAACTCTTTGGACCAAGGCTGGTTCTTGAAGCAGCGGGAGCAATCTTGGAAATCACTGCTACGCCTGCTCTGCCTTTAGCTGATGCTGAATCATGAAGGATGTGCCACTTGGTGCCATCTTTCTGAAGGTCTTCAAGTGCGTTGAAAATCTCAATCAGATCTGATGTCTCAGCTCTTACTTCTTGAAGAGCGATTACATCAGGGGAGTGTTCAACAACCCACTCGGCAAAGCCCTTCTTGAAGGCGGCTCTAACACCGTTGACGTTGATGGTTACTACAGAGAGATTAGATGGCATGGGACAAGTTTAAGGTCATCTTAGACTTGTTAGGTGAGTGAACGCATTTTAGTTGGAGCAGGTGTTGGCACAGGTGTGTCAATCGCACCAGCGTTCATCTTCAGAACTGAAAGATATGTTCCTTGGGACAGTGAAGCAGCAGGTTCTTCAAGGGGATTGGTTGCTATTAGAGCAGCTCTTGCTGAAGTCTCTAATGAGATTGATAGAGCAAGAGAAGAAACACAAGGCGACTCTGCCGAGATACTTGATGCCTTGAAACTGGTTCTCCAAGATCAATCTCTTATGGAGAGCATCAAAGTTCGTCTTGCCGATGGAGCTAATACACAAAGAGCTGTGATTGGTGCGTTCAAGGTTGCTGCAGAAGCATTGGCTCAACTGGGGGAATACTTCGCAGAGCGTTCAAACGACATATCTGAATTGGGTGAAAGAGTAATTGATAAGCTCACCGGCAAAGAAGACCTGCTATGGCCAAGCGAACCTTTTGTTTTAGTAACTGACAATCTTGGTCCCTTAGAGATGGTCAAACTTCAGAAGAGTGCCATCGTTGGGCTAGTTTCCAGTTTGGGAAGTCCAACATCACATACTTCTATCTTGGCCAGGGGCATGAATCTGCCGACTGTGGTTTCAGTCAACGGCACTGAATTCATCCAATCTGGAGATCAGCTAATCGTTGACTCCTCTAGTGGGCAGGTTCTTGTAAGGCCAGACCAAGCAGAGCTTGAACAGTACTCAAAAGCAGCAGAGACAAGCCAGCCAGAGGCAGGGCTGTCGATTGAGTCCCTCGATCTTCCAGTGAAGCTTTATGCGAACCTAGGTTCAAGTTCTGAAGGTGATGCCGCTATTGCATTCGGAGCTCAAGGGGTTGGGCTATTTAGAACTGAGCTACTTTTCCTAGGTGAGAAAACAGCACCCTCACTAGAAACACAGGTGCTGGAGTATTCAAGATTGCTTGAACAATTCCCTGATCAAGTTGTGATTGTTCGCGTTCTGGATTTGGATACTGATAAACCTCTACCTTTTCTAAAGCTCACTGAAACAGGGAAGTATGCCAATCGTGGTTTCCAAGCATTGCTTGCAAACCCAGAGGCACTAAAAACACAGTTGACTGCACTAAGCCTTGCTTCACAAAAATATCCAAGTGCAAAGCTATGGGTTATGGCTCCGATGGTTTCGACTGCAGAGCAAGCTTCTGAGTTTGTTGACATGGCAAAAGATTTAGGGCTGCAAACAGTCGGTGTGATGATTGAAGTTCCTGAAGTTTGTGAACCAGAGGTACTAAAGAAAATAGTTGAGGTTGTTGATTTTCTAAGTATTGGAACAAATGATCTCACTCAATACACCTTGAACCATGACCGTTTGGATTCTCCGCTACCGGTATCTGAAGTTCGTGCACCAGAAGTTCTGAAATTAATTCAGCGAGTTGCAACAGCTTGTGTTGAAGCTGAAATGCCTTTAGGGATATGTGGTGAAGCTGCCAGTGATCCGGTGTCAGCAAAATTGTTTATTGATTATGGAGTAACTTCTTTGTCTGCTTCTCCAGCGTTGCTACCTTCGCTAGCCAGAGAACTTAGTCATCAATAGATAAGTAGATAAATTTCTTTTCTACTGTCACTTTGAAACTACGTAGTGACTTTCTTGCAGGACCTGTTCTTGGTGAACCAGACTCCATATCAAACTGCGATCCGTGCCCTCTGCCTTGAGCTTGGCAGGCAAGGTTTTTACCTCTAATGGAATTGATGGCTAGACCGTTGTGTGGGCAGCGTTGGTCAAATGCTCTAAAGACCCCTGGCTTTGGTTGAGTGATAAGAACCATCAGGTTCTTAGCGCCTGCAACTCTGAATGAGCTTGCACCACCGACCTTGATGTCTTTGGTTGCACAAATCTTGAACTTCTTTTCTCTAGCTAGAGCGGATGAAGCAATGGAACTGAGGCCTAGAGACCCAGCTGCAACTGCCATGGTTCTGAGGAAGTTTCTGCGACTAACTCCAGATAGAGAGTCTTTAGGCTCTCTATGTAGCCCATCAGCAGGGCAGGAGTTAGATTCGGTCATAACCCAAGAATAAGCAGGTACAAGGAACTAGCCGAGTAAATAAGTGTTTCTCTTAGATAACTTTCAGGTGGGCTTAGCGGCGACCGCGAAGAACAGCCTGCTTGACCTCAGCGATAGCCTTGGTAACTTCAATACCTCTAGGGCAAGCCTCGGTGCAGTTGAAGGTGGTGCGGCAGCGCCAGACACCCTCTTTATCGTTCAAGATGTCTAGTCGAACTTCAGCTGCTTCGTCTCTTGAGTCAAAGATAAAGCGGTGAGCGTTCACAATTGCTGCAGGGCCAAAGTACTGGTTATCAGTCCAGAACACTGGGCATGAAGTGGTGCAGGCAGCACAAAGAATGCACTTTGTGGTGTCTTCAAATCTTGCACGGTCTTCAGGTGACTGGATTCGCTCAGCTACCGGAGTATCTGAAGCAATTAGGAAAGGCTTCACATCTCTGTAGGCCTGGTAGAAAGGCTCCATGTCAACGACTAGGTCCTTCTCAACCTTTAGACCCTTGATTGGTTCAACATAAATAGGTTGGGTGATGTCTAGATCTTTGATCAGAGTCTTACAAGCCAAACGGTTTCTACCGTTGATACGCATTGCATCAGAACCACAAACACCGTGAGCACATGATCTTCTGAAAGTCAGGCTGCCATCAATTTCCCACTTGATTTTGTGGAGAGCATCTAGAACACGATCTGTTCCAAACATGGTGACATCAAAGTCTTGCCACTTTGGTTCAGCATCTGTTTCAGGATCGAAACGACGAACCATCAAAGTGACGGTGAAGGATGGGATTACACCTAGTTCTTGAGTTTCCATAGTTGAGCTCATTAGTACTTACGCTCCATTGGTGGGTAGTTGGTAATTACAACTGG
>JBDLVB010000073.1:0-4407 GCA_039805005.1 Actinomycetota bacterium | reverse complement strand
CTCAATCTTCTTAGCAAGTTCTTCAAGGTTTACTTTGTTGAGATCTGCTTCCAAATAGCACTTTGCAAGAATGTCGCTATAGGTAGCACTATCGCTAGCTATTACATCTAGCCCTTGTCGTTTGAACTCCTGAGCAACTCTGGTTGTTCCAGTGAATAGGTCTACGGCTGTTTTAGCTTCTGCAGCCTGGGCAATAGCCCCTAGAACCCCAACAAGCGTGCGTTTAGAGCCTAGGTACTTGATCACGACTTACCCCTGTTCATTAGTAAAGGGTATCAAGGGCACAGGGCTAGGATTATTTAGTTCACCCAACTAGTGGGCTGAACAGAAAGCGTCACCTCATGGCAGTTTTAGCCCGTTTCCGTTGGATTGGCCTCGTCTTTATCTCTATGGCAATCTCCATCGTCATTATTGATGGAACTATCGTCAACACAATCTTCCCTTCGCTTATCAAAGCCCTTAGCCTCTCAAGTAATGAGGTTCAGTGGGTCAATGAGAGCTACGTCCTAGTCTTCGCTGCTCTCCTTCTTATATGGGGTTCTCTAGCAGACAGCTTCGGAAGACGTCGTCTTCTAGTAATAGGTATCGTGATCTTCGTTGGTGCATCTGTATGGGCTGGTTATTCAAACGATGCAAGCTCTTTGATCCTTGCTCGTATCCTTCAGGGTATTGGTGGCTCAATGGTGCTACCAACAACACTTTCTCTCGTGAACGCTAACTTCCAGGGTAAAGAGCGTGGAATCGCATTTGCTGTTTGGGGTTCAACTATCGGTGGAATGGTGGCCCTAGGTCCAGTTCTTGGTGGTTGGTTGGCAACAAGCTTTGGTGAAGATGGCTGGCGTCTAGCGTTCAGCATCAACCTACCTATTGGTTTGGTTATCGTTGCTGGTCTTCTTTTGTTCGTCAACGAATCCAAAGTTGAAAAAAGAGCAGGAACACCAGATGTTCTAGGTGCTGTTTTATCTGTTGGTCTTTTCCTAACTTTGGTATTCGGTCTTATTGAAGGTCGTAACTACGGTTGGTGGAGTGTGAACCAAGAGTTCACAATCGGATCATGGTCATGGGGAGATCCAGGTATTTCTCCAATTCCAGTTTCTCTAGCTCTATCTGTTCTGTTCGGTATCGCTTTTGTTCTATGGGAGAACAAGCGTGAAGCAGCACACAAGCCAGTACTTCTTGATCTGAATCTATTCAAGATCACATCATTCAGAAATGGTTCACTTGCAGCACTAATCATCTCTATGGGTGAGTTCGGAATTCTTTTTGCTATTCCACTTTGGCTTCAGAACATCATCGGTCTTTCTCCAATCGACTCAGGTCTAGTTCTTCTATGGCTAGCCGGTGGTGCATTCCTAGCATCAGCTGTTGGTGGAGCGATGAGCGGAAAGCTTGCTCCAGCATTGGCCGTTCGAATTGGTGTTGGTCTTGAGCTTGTTGGTGTTATTGGTGTTGCACTATTTGCTAATGACCTTGCTGGTTGGTGGCCTCTAGCTCCATGCCTATTCCTCTACGGTCTTGGTATTGGTCTAGCAACTGCTCAGCTAACCGGTGTGATCATGGTTGATGTTCCTATGGACAAGATTGGTCAGGCTTCTGGCTCTCAGAGCACAGTGCGTCAGATTGGTTCAGCTCTAGGTATCGCAGTTCTAGGAACTGTCTTGTTCACCCAACTGCAGTCAAGCTTGCTTGCCAAACTCTCTGATCTAGGAATCACCGGGGAATTTGCTGATGGCTTTGCTACTGGAGTCGTTGAATCTGCTGGTGGAAACATTCCATTCATGGCAGCCACTGGAACACCAGAGGCTCTAATCCAGGCATCTAAGGATGCATTCACAGATGGAACTAAGTGGTCAGCACTAGCAGCTGGAATCTTCTTGCTACTCGGTTTTGTTGCAACCTTTAGATTGTCTAGCCGTCAGCATGGCGAAGCTATAAAGAAATAGGAAGGCCCTCATGCCTGAGAGCAAATTCGAGCACGACAAGCTCGCTGCTATGAAGACTCATCCGTTCAGAAGAATCTTTCTTGGAAGAGCTCTTCGTAACGAAAGGCTAGAAGGTGAACTACTACCTAAGAAGATTGCTCTCCCGATCTTTGCTAGCGACCCGCTATCTTCAGTTGCTTATGGTCCTCAAGAGCTAGTAATGATCCTTGGTCTAGGAGGACTTTCATTCCTAGCATTTGCTCCAGGTATTGCAGCTATGGTTGCTCTGCTTCTGATCACTATCGTTCTTTCCTATCGCAAAGTTATTCAAGCCTATCCATCAGGTGGTGGTGACTACGAAGTAGCAAAAGTAAACCTAGGTCGTGGAGCATCTCTAATCGTTGCTGCAGCTTTGCTTCTTGATTACGTGATGACAGTTGCAGTGTCTATCTCTGCCGGAACAGACAACCTAATCTCTGCATTCCCTGAGTTAGCCGATTACCGAGTCCACATGGCTGTTGGATTCTTGGCTCTTATCTTTGGTATCAACCTTCGTGGAATTAGAGAGTCAGGTGTTTCATTCGCCTTCCCTACCTACATCTTTATTAGCACCGTATTCATCATGATCGGATCTGGTCTTTATAAAGTATTCGTCTTGGGTGAATCTCTAGTCACTACTTCTTCTGAATATGAAATTCAAGGTATTCACGATTTCCTTGGAGAGCCTACCCAGGCTGCTGTTGTGTTGCTTCTACTTAGAGCATTCGCATCAGGTTGTTCAGCTCTAACCGGTATTGAAGCTATTGCTAACGGTGTTCCAGCATTCAAGGAACCAAAGATCAAAAACGCCAACCTCACAATGGTGGCTATGGGAACCATCGCGGTTTCTATGTTCCTAGGAACAACTTGGCTAGCTCTAACCTCTGGTGTGAAATACCTTGAATCTCCTGAACAGTTGAGCAACCCTCTCCAACTAGAAGAGTTCCTAACTAACCCTCAGCAATCCCTGATGGCTCAGATTGGTATTGCTGTCTTTGGTAGCGGATCACTCTTGTTCTACATCCTTCAAGCCGCTACAGCTGCTGTTCTTCTTCTTGCAGCTAACACAGCCTTCAATGGATTCCCTTTGCTTTCATCTGTTCTATCTAGAGATGGCTTCGCTCCGAAGATGCTACAAACAAGAGGAGATCGACTGGTCTTCTCTAATGGAATGCTCTCCCTTGCAGCTGCAGCGGGTGCATTGATCCTTGTCTACCAGGCTTCCGTTACTGGCCTGATTCAGCTCTACATCCTTGGTGTTTTCACATCCTTCACTGTTGGTCAAATAGGAATGATTGTCCACTGGAGAAGAGGAACTAAGGACGGAACTATTGGTAGAAAGCAGGCTCTGAGTGGTCTGCTAATCAATGGTTTCGGTGCCTTTATGACCTCATCCGTTTTGATTATCGTTACCATCACTAAGTTCACCCACGGTGCTTGGTTGGTATTCATCATCATGCCTGTTCTATGGGTTGTCATGTATGAAACCAACAAGTACTACATCGAAGTTGATAAAGAGATTCAACTTAGATCAGATATGAAATTTGGTAGCAAGGGCGACTACGCAATTGTTCTTATGGACAAGCTCACTGCTCCTCAGCTAAAGGCACTTGACTATGCACTTTCAAGTAAGCACGACAAGCTTGAGGTTGTACACATAGCAGTGGACCCCGCAAGAGCAGAAGAATTTGCTAAGGAATGGGAAGCATATGGAATTCAAGTTCCACTAAGAATCATTCCTTCACCATTCAGAGATTTTGGTGCACCACTAAGCGAGTACCTAACTGAATACAGATTGCAGCACGAAGAACAACGTATGGCAATCTATCTTCCAAAGTATGTTGTGGGTCACTGGTGGGAGCACATCTTCCACAACCACAGAGCAAACCGTATTCGTAAGCAGTTGATGTATGTTCGCGGAGCGATGATTGTCCTTGTGCCATGGAGATTGGAATCTGCAGAAAAGATTGATCTTTTTAGTCGTTCACCACTTCCAGGAGATGTTCGTCGTGGAGAAGTTCTTCGATCAAGTGGTCAGATGAGACGTCACCGCGGAGAGAAGAACAAAGTCATCAAGATGGTAGCGAAGAAGGATGCAACTCCGGATGACATCCTAGACTTGAAAGATGAATAAGCTTCTCTCTTCTGAGTACTTCCTAGTCTTTCTAGGTGGTGGTCTTGGTGCGCTATTGAGATACGCACTCGGTAGTGGTTTAGAACTTTCCCTAGGTTCAACACTTGCTGGAATGCTCTCACTGTTTATCGTGAATGTGACTGGAGCTTTCTTCTTAGGAATTGTTTCTTTCCACCCTTTCTTTGCAAATGAAAATAGAAAATCATTCTGGGGGTCAGGCTTTGCCGGTGGCTTCACAACCATGTCTGGTGTTGCTCTGTTTGTTTATCAACAATCAAGTCTCACAATCACCTCAGTAATGTTTGCTCTCGG
>JBDLVB010000072.1:0-4409 GCA_039805005.1 Actinomycetota bacterium | reverse complement strand
GCCACATCTATCCCCCTGGCACTCACAAGTACTTCACTTGACTCAGGCTTCCAACGACCCATGTCCACTGCAAAGCCTGCTTTGTTCTTCTGGATGTCTCTAACACCAGCTCGAGTTCCAATGTGCAGCACCTGTCCTTCAGGTAGCTCTACAAGGCCCTTTTCAGTTAGGAAACGAGCAAAGACTCGAACTCCATTGCCACACATCTCAGCTATTGAACCGTCGGCATTTCTGTAGTCCATGAACCAGTAGGCCGAAGGCTCTTCCTTTAGCGCATCTGATCCCTCTGCGATTAGATGCGATGGGACCACTCGGATTAACCCATCAGCCCCAACACCAAAGTGTCTATCGCAAATCGTGGCTACTTGAGCTGGAGTGATCTCTAGTGAGCCGTCCACGTCAAGAATGAGTACGAAGTCATTTCCCGTACCCTGACCTTTAGTGAATTCAACTTTGCTCATGCTTTTAGCCTACTTGCCTGGCAACTGAAGGCTTGTTCTTACTAGAGACATGACTTCTTCCAAGAGGTTTTCATCCTGGTAGTCGAACCAATTGATTCTCGGGTCTCTTCTAAACCAAGACATCTGTCTGCGGGCATACCTTTGAGTCAGCAAGATAGTTTCAGCAATGGCTTCTTCCTCAGTGAGCCTGCCATCTATGCTTGCCAGAGCCTGAGAATAGCCAATTGCTTGGCTAGCGGTCTTAGAGTCTCTGATGCCTTTAGATTCCAAAGACCTCACTTCCTCAACCAGACCTAAAGCCCACATTCCCCTAACTCGTTCTGCTAGTCGCTCAACTAAGTGCTCTCTGGCTGAGTTCAGACCTATTTCCAAAACAGGAAGGAAAGACTCAAACTGATCTGGAAGAGAAGCCGCGAAAGGTTCTCCCGTGATCATCACAATTTCAAGAGCACGAACAATACGTCTACCGTTCTGAGGTTCAATTCGACTCGCTGCAGTCTCGTCTAGGAGCTCAAGTCTTTTATGCATTGCAGCTGGACCCAAGTCGATTAGATCTTGCTCGAGTTGAGCCCTCAGAGCTTCATCTCTGCCAGGGAATTCAAAAGTATTTATCAATGCTGCAATGTAGAGCATAGATCCACCAACGACTATTGGAAGGGTTCCTTCAGCTCGGAGATCAGAGATTACTTTTCGGGCCTCAATCTGATATCTGGCAGCAGTATTTTCTTCTGCAATTTCTAGCCAGTCAAGCATGTGGTGCTTGATACCGAATCTCTCATCAACTGGAACTTTGGCAGTTCCAATATCCATTCCTTTATAGAACTGCATGGAATCTGCATTTACTATTTCTGCTTTGATTCCAGATTTGGCTAGTTCTAAAGCTGTGTTGATTGCCAAATTGCTTTTGCCGGTACCAGTTGGGCCAACAATACAGAGCAGTTCAGGACGCGTTGAGGAGTTCATAAACTATTCAGAAACTTTGACTTGAACGCTAAGACCTATGGTTCCTTTTTTAGGAACAGCTGATGTACCAGGAACTGCACAGCTCTCTGCTTGTGCTCGGTCGTAGGCGTCACCTGCGATTGTCCTTCTAACTTCTGGGGTTTCTCCTGCGTCTGCGATTAGGAAGTAAGGTTTCGCATCAACAACAGTTGCCCAAACTAGATCTCCAGGTCTTGGAACATCAAGTCCAATAGGCCAATCAATATGAACTAGGCGGCTATCTCTAGCTCTTCCGGTAATTCGGTTGGTCCTATCATCCTTGCGACCTTCGTTGTTACCAACAAGAACCTCTACTCGCTTGCCAGTTTGCAACTTGTTTTCTTGCCAAGCAATGTCATTCACAACTTCAAGAAGTCTCTCGTAGCGCTCCTGGACAACTTCTTTGTCGATTTGATTCGGTAGATCTGCGGCTGGGGTTCCAGGTCTCTTTGAGTACTGGAATGTATAGGCAACTGCGAAACGTGATTCTCTGATGACGCGAAGTGTCTCTTGGAAATCCTCTTCTGTCTCAGAAGGGAAGCCCACGATGATGTCAGTTGAAATAGCTGCATCAGGGATTAGTTCTCGGACCTTCTCTAGGATTCCTAGGTATTTTGAACTGCGATAGCTTCGCTTCATATCCTTCAGAATGCGATCACTACCTGACTGCAATGGCATGTGGAGCTGAGGCATGACGTTGTGTGTTTCTGCCATAGCCACAATGACGTCTTCAGTGAATGCAGCAGGATGAGGACTTGTGAACCTTACTCGCTCTAAACCTTCAATCTCCCCACAAGCTCTAAGCAGCTTTGCGAAAGCTCCTTTATCCCCGAACTCAACTCCATAAGTGTTGACGTTTTGGCCTAGAAGAGTGATTTCAATAACCCCTTCAGCAACCAATGCTTTGATCTCAGCGAGAATCTCCCCAGGCCTACGGTCTTTCTCTTTACCACGCAATGAAGGGACGATGCAGAATGTGCAGGTGTTGTTGCAACCAACGCTGATTGAAACCCAGGCAGCATAAGTCGAGTCACGTTTTGTGGGTAGGTCGCTTGGGAAAGTCTCAAGTGCATCAAGAATCTCAACTTGGGCTTCTTCGTTATGTCTTGCTCTATCCAGAAGAGCCGGCAGAGAGCCAATGTTGTGGGTACCGAAGACAACATCAACCCAAGGAGCTTTCTTGACGATTACATCTTTGTCTTTTTGGGCTAGACAACCGCCAACTGCGATTTGGAAATCAGGATTCTCGAGCTTTCTTTCGTAAAGCTGGCCCAAGTTTCCGTAAAGCTTGTTGTCGGCATTCTCTCTAACGGCACAAGTATTGAAAACTAGTACGTCCGCCAGTTCCCCGTCTACTGCTTGAACATAACCCGCGTCCTCGAGTAGTCCCGATAGCCTCTCGCTATCGTGGACGTTCATCTGACAGCCAAAGGTCTTCACCTCATAGCTGCGGGTCTTTGTATTCATCTCCCCAATTTTAGCCAAGCAAAGGCTTTAGTAGGCGACTTCTCCAGAGGCGTGACGAACAGCAGCCCAAACAACACTGCTTGAGTAGCCTTTTCGCATCAAATAACTTGAAAGTCTTCTGGTTCTAACTTCTGGCTCAAGTTTTTGAAGTTGTCTATACCTTGACTCAGCGAGTTTCTTAGCGACCTCAAGCTCGGCTTCTGAGTCGATTTCAGAGATCGCAGCATCAATTGCTTCTTGAGGGAAGTTCTTGGCTCGAAGCTCTCGCGCGATGACTGACTTGGCTTTGGACTTCCGGGACACAGCGACCTCGGTAAAGTCCTTAGCCAAAGCCAGATCATCTATTAGACCCACTTCAATAAAGCGCTCAATCATCTGATCAACAAGTTGAACTGGAAATTCTTTCTCCAAAAGTAGAGTTCGCAATTGCCCTGATGACTTGCTGCTTCTCGCAATTAGTTTCAGGAGTGCTTGGCGAACATCTTCCTCAATGGAATCAACAGATTTCAGTGAGTACTTAGGAGCTTCCTCAGCGGGACCTAAGTCCTTGAGGAAAGATTCGATGTCCAAGGCTACTTGTTAACTGCTTTGAGTTCAGTAACTTCTTCAACAGGTAAATCTGCAACTGCGCGAGGAACACCGATACCAAGCTTGGTCTTGATCTTCTGCTCGATTTCGTTAGCAATTTCAGGGTTGTCCAGTAGGAAGTTTCTAGAGTTTTCTTTTCCTTGGCCTAGCTGCTCCGCTTCGTATGTGTACCAAGAGCCAGACTTCTTCAAAATCTCCTGCTCAACACCAACATCAAGAAGGCTTCCTTCACGAGAGATTCCAACACCGTAAATGATGTCGAATTCTGCCTGCTTGAACGGAGGAGCCATCTTGTTCTTGACAACCTTTACTCGAGTTCTGTTACCAACAGCATCCTGGCCGTCCTTCAGTGTTTCGATTCTGCGGACATCCAAACGCACTGAAGCATAGAACTTTAGAGCCTTACCACCAGCGGTGGTCTCAGGTGAACCAAAGAACACACCAATCTTTTCGCGAAGTTGGTTGATGAAAATTGCGGTTGTCTTGGTGTTGTTCAAAACACCGGTTAGCTTGCGAAGCGCTTGTGACATCAAACGAGCCTGCAGACCCATATGTGAGTCTCCCATTTCTCCTTCAATTTCTGCTCTTGGAACTAGAGCTGCAACTGAGTCGATAACGATGATGTCGATAGAGCCTGAACGAATTAGGGTGTCTGCAATTTCAAGAGCTTGCTCGCCTGTGTCCGGCTGGCTAACTAGTAGTGCGTCAATGTCGACACCTAGAGCCTTTGCATACTCAGGATCAAGTGCGTGTTCCGCGTCAATGAAGACTGCAACTCCGCCGGCTTTCTGACAGTTAGCAATGGCGTGCAGAGCAACTGTTGTCTTACCTGAAGACTCAGGTCCGTAAACTTCTACGATTCTTCCCTTAGGGAGTCCTCCGATACCCAAAGCCACGTCCAAAGCAATTGAA
>JBDLVB010000071.1:0-4415 GCA_039805005.1 Actinomycetota bacterium | reverse complement strand
AAATAACCTGCTCGGTGCCTAGCTTTGAATTGAGTTCCGCTTCAATTTCTGCTCTTGACCAATCGGGGTTTCTTTCAGAACCCAACTGAACTGTTTCTGTGGCGAGAAGTAAACCTGAGCCATTGGTGTGGATTCCTCCACCCTCATTGACCATATCGCTCTTGATAATCTCAGCGTTTACTTTCTGAGCCATGAAGGATGCAACTTTGTCATCTAATTCGTAGTTAGACCAACTTTGAGCACCCCAGCCATTAAATACCCAGTCGATAGCTCCAAGAGCGTTTGTTTCACTGTTCACAACAAAAGTTGCACCGCTATCTCTGATCCAACTGTCATCTAGTTCACAAACCACTAGTTCAATCTCTTTAGACAAATACTTCTTAGCTGTTGCTAGGTGTCTTTCATTAACTAGAACAGTCACTGGTTCGTATTCAGCAGCAGTGTTCGCTACCTCAGACCAGGCAAGGAAAGCGTCCTCTTCTTGCGCGTAATCAGCAGCTGGCCAAGCTAGCCAGGTTCTTTCGTGCTTGACCCACTCAGCAGGCATCTTCCAGGTCATTGCAAATCCTCTGTGGTGTTTTGCTCTACTCCGGCAATTCCACCATCTATCCCATCGCCTGAATCTGTTCTCTCATTGACAACCGGCCTAACAAGTGATTGGTAGGTATCAGGTCTTCTTGTTGCAAGAAATGGAAATAGGTCAAGCCAATCTCTTCTTTGATCCAAGTCAAGATCGGCAACAAGCACTTCATCTTCATCTCTTGAAGCACTTGCAAGAACGCGACCGTAAGGATCAGAAATGAATGAGCTGCCGTAGAAGTTCAATGTTCCTTCATTACCCCAACGGTTAGGAACAATCATGAATGTTCCATTAGCAATTCCATTGCCAACAATCACCTGTCTCCATAGCGGTGCTGTGTCGAAGTCAGGGTGATCAGGTTCAGATCCGATGGCAGTCGGATAAACCAATACTTCAGCTCCAGCTAGTGAATAGGCTCTAGCTACTTCAGGGAACCATTCGTCCCAACAAGTCGGCAAACCAAATGCTGCAAGAGTTGCCTCTTCGCCTACTTCAAGTTCATAAACCGGGTATCCATCAGGAGTGTTTGGTCCTGGAGCAAAGTACTTGTCTTCGTAGTAGCCAGCAGTAACAGGGATGTGAAGTTTAGGAGTGTAGGCGATCAGCTCACCCTGAGGGTTGACCATGATGGCAACATTTGTTCCTCTGCCATCTTCAAGTTCGGTGTCTTCGTAAATTGATGCATGAACATAGACACCATGTTTCTCCGCAGCAGCTTTGGCAAACTGAAAAGTCTTGCCCTCAAGTTCTTCGGCGATATCGGCTGGACGACCAACCGGTAACTTATCGGCTGGGTATCTACTGAGGGTTAGTTCAGGTAGGAAAACCATCTGAGCTCCAGCATTACTAGCAAGCTCGATGCCTTTGTTTAGATTTGCAAGATGAGTAGCCTCATCGGCTTCCCAGTGCATTTGCACAAGAGCAACTCGGATTGGCTTTCTTGTTTGCTCTTTAACTCGGCTTAGCGTTGGGAGAGCGGGAGAGATAGTTACTTTCATTTACCTTCATCCATTGAATCTAGGATTTGTGTGAGTAATTTCAGGCTTGTTCTTGGATTAACAATTGCGAAGCGAGCATTTGGTCTACCGTTGTGTGAACTTGGAACTACAAAGCCAAGCTCTTGCTTGAGAATGCGATCCGACCAGGCTTCATAGTCTGAAAGCTTCCAGCCATCTTTCTCAAATACAACAATCGATAACTCAGGTTCTCTAACTAGAGAGAGACCTTTCCTCTTTCGGATTACATCTGCAATCTGATGAGCAAGCTTGATGTTTTCAGAAATGGCAGTTCTGTATGCCTTCACTCCGTAGGTTGCAAGAGAGAACCACAGCGGTAATCCTCTCGCACGTCTTGTTAGGTTGTAGGCGTAGTCGCTTGGGTTGAAATCGCCACCATCGGTAAGAGTGTCTAGGTATTCACCATGTTGGGTGTGTGCCGCTGATGCTAGTGCTGGGTTTCTATAAACCAGAGCACAGCAATCAAATGGAGTGAATAGCCATTTGTGTGGGTCAACTATGAATGAGTCTGCTTTTGAGGTTCCCTTGAATAGATGTTTGCTTGCTGGATCCAAGATTCCAGCCAAACCGTAAGCACCATCAATGTGATACCAAACACCTAGTTTCTTAGCGGCAGTTCCAACTTCGTCTAGGCGATCCACAATTCCAAAGTTTGTTGTTCCAGAAGTTGCAACAACTGCGAATAGACCATCCTTGATCTTCTTTGCTGCTTCGATAACAGCTTTGCCTCGTAGTCTTCCTTCTTTATCAACATCAGCTAGAACAACATCGATGTCCATAACTCTTGATGCTGCCTTCAATGAAGAGTGAGATTCCTTAGAGGCAATGATTGACCAGCGTTTAGGAAGTTTCTTTCCAGTTTTCTTGCGTTCAGTTATTGCAGTGTGTCTGGCAGTAACAAGAGCAGAGAGGTTTCCCAGGGAACCACCTTGAACGAAAACACCACCAGCAGATTCAGGAAGTCCAACCTCCTTAGCAAGCCAGGCCAGAACTTCATTCTCCGCAAAAACCGCTCCAGAACCTTCTAGCCATGAACCACCGTAAACAGAAGTTGCAGACACAACAAGGTCGAATAGTGTTGCCGCTTCTGTTGGAGCAACTGGAATAAAACTTAGGTAGCCAGGGTGATCAGTTGAAATACAAGCAGGAGCTAAAACATCTTCAAAAACCTTGAGAGCTTTCTTTCCACCTAGACCTTTTTCAGAAATAGTTCCTGAAGCGTGCTTTTTTAGATACTCAAGAGTTTGAGGTCCATCGAGTGGAGCTGGATCAAGAGCCATGCGCTCTCTTGCGTAGTTAATAACATCTTCACGAAGTGAAACAGTCTCAGGATTTGAGCTGTGCATCTTTGCAGCGGCTTTGCTTGTCATACCCAAAGCCTAATCTTTTGCTGGCTTACGACGTTTAGCGATAGAAAGAACGAAACCTAAAACACAAACCACGAACAGAACGATGGAGCCAATGTTTCTTGACTCAGCAATAGCTGCACATGATGTCCAGTCATCCTGTTGGGGGACAGTGCAGTAGTCAGGACTAAAGAATCCGATAGCTGAGGCAAGGATGCCGACTAGAGCAACGGTTGCAATCATTGCTAGGGAGTTGTTGCTGATTTCACGCTTAGACATTTAGACCTTAATTGAATTTGTTCTCGAGGTTTCAGCAAGAATGATTCCCGCTACGACTATTAAACCGCCAATTACCTCAAGAGTTGTCATTGATTCATTGAGCCAAGCCCAAGCGAAGATTGTGGCAAAGACTGTTTCAGCGGTAGCAATAACTCCAACTGCTGTGGCAGAGAGGTTTCCAAGGGCTATGTAGTCCAAGAGCATAGGAATAAATGAACCCATGATTCCAATCCACAGCAGTCCTGCCCAGACAGGCATCGATATTCCACTCAGGTTCCCACCTAGGTTGAAGACGAGATTGATGTCGATCATTTTGGCTGGATTGATGAAGTTCATGATTGCCCAGAACACTGAGGCAACGGCGAAGGTATAAAAGAGTGTTGACATGGCATCACGCTTGCGCTGAGTGTGTTCACCAATTAGGAAGTAGATACTCAAACAGACGGCTGCCATGAAGGCCCAGGCCACACCAATAGGGTTCAGGCTTGAGTTCCAAAGGTTACTCACAATAGCTAGACCGACTAGCACAGCCGCAATACCAAACCAAAGCCTTGGTCTTACCTTCTCTTTGAAAAGTAGAAGTGACACCAGAGGAACAATGACTATGGCTGTGTATTCGATCAAAAGAGCAACGCTGATTGGTAGCAGGCTAACGGCATTGGAGTATGACCACTGCATCAGGGCAATACCGAAGATGCCGTAAAAAATCAGAACAGGAAGCTCTTTCATTGTGACTTTGAAAGCTTTCCTGTTTGTGAAAAGTAGCACTAATCCAGCCATGAGGGCAGTGATGGTAGCTCTGAAGAGCACTAGCTGTTCTGGGCTAATTTCTGTGCCAAGGATGATTTTGACGCTTGAAGCGTTGAATCCAAACATTAGGGCAGCAAAAGATACGGCTGTTATTCCAACAGCGGGTCTTCGATTAGCTACTCTGCTCACCTAATAACCCTAGGCTAGAGACATGACTGAATTTGTATTAGCCGGTGGCTGTTTCTGGTGTCTTGACTCTTCTTACTCCCAGTTCAAGGGAATTATCGATGTTGAATGTGGCTATTCAGGTGGTCACACAAGCAATCCAACCTACGAAGAGGTTTGCAGTGAAAAGACTGGTCACGCTGAAGTAGCCAAAGTTATCTTTGATGATTCAATCATCAGTGCCGAGGTCGTTTTAGATCTCTACTTCACAGTTCATGA
>JBDLVB010000070.1:0-8714 GCA_039805005.1 Actinomycetota bacterium | reverse complement strand
ACCTTGCCCTTAACACCTAAATACATAAGTAGAGCAGATGGTCCAGGGACTCTCTTGTCCCAGTACTTCTGAGGCATGCTCTGGTACTTAGGTTCTAGTAGTTGAGTTTCAACGAAGTGAAGATCAGCGTTGGCAACAACTACATCTGCTTCATAAAGTGCATCGCCAACTCTTACACCCTTTACGTGACCGTCAGCATTAACTTCAATCTTGTTGACAGGGGAGTTGGTGTGTATTTGCACTCCATGCTTTTTAGCCAGAGCTTCAATTGCTTCAATGATCTTGTAGAGACCACCTTGAGGATAGAAGACACCAACATTCATGTCGATGTGGGTCATCAAGTGATACATGCTTGGAGTTTGGTAAGGAGAGGCTCCTAGAAATACTGCTGGGAAGTTTAGAACCTTGCGTAGTCTCTCGTCCTTTACATGCTTGGCAGAGAAGTTATAGAGAGAAGTTAGTAAGTGCTTCACAAATGTTCCAGCCTTCTTCACAACATCTGGATGAGTGAAGGAGTTAATGTTCTGGAAGTTTGTGTATAGGAAGTGCTTGTTTGCTAGTTCATAGGTTTCTTCAGCACTGTCTAGATACTTCTGAACCTGCTTGGCAGAGCCTGGTTCTACTGCTTCAAACTCAGCAAGGTTTTTAGCCAAGCTCTCATGCATGACCATAGGTTCTTTTTGACCTTCGAAGTAGGTCTTATATGCAGGGTCAAGGCGAACTAGGTCTAGTTGTTCAGCTGCTGTTGTGCCCATCAGTTTGAAGAACTGGTCAAAGGCATCTGGCATTAGATACCAGGAAGGACCCATGTCGAAAGTGAAGCCGTCTTTTTCCCAAATGTAAGCACGACCGCCAACTTTTTCTCTAGCTTCAAACAGCTGAACTTTCATTCCTGCTTTAGCGAGAATGGCTGCTGTTGCTAGTCCTGCGATGCCACCACCGACGATAATTGCTGTCTTTTGGGTCATTTAGGTGTTACTCCGATCATTGCTTTGAGGAGGATAAAGAGTTTGTGTAGGTCGTTGACTCTAATGCGAGCACGTATAAGGGTCTCTGCAGGAGTCTTTTCAATCTTTTTGTTTAGAGCAGTGAAGAGGAACTGAGCTGCTACTACTGCTCTTCTTGAAGATCTAGGAAGAAGTGGAATTGTCCTGGCTGAGAGAGCTAAGTCGTTGTTGATGTCTTTGACTAGTCTGACCTTGGTTTCTTCATTGAAGGTAGTTACGTTTACATCAGGGAAGTAGCTTCTACCAAGTTGCTCGAAGTCTGCTGCTAGATCTCTTAGGAAGTTAACCTTTTGGAAAGCTGCTCCTAGAGCTTGAGCACCTTTTCGAAGAGTTTCTTGTTCAGAAGGAGCAAAGCTCTTTTCTTGAATGAAAGCTTGTAGACACATCAAACCAATAACTTCAGCTGATCCATAAACGTAGGTATCAAATGCCTTTTGGTCATACTTGGTCTTTTGAAGGTCTAGTCGCATTGAGTAGAAGAAAGGTTCAACAATCTTTCTGGTGATTCCAGTTTCAATAGCGGTTGCTGCAAAGGCATGAACAACAAGGTTGGTGCTGAAACCTAAGTTCATAGCCTTATAGGTTTCCTGTTCCAGATTGTTCAGTTGTGAACCTGCTTCAACCCTGCTGTTTGGTCCTAGTGCACCAGCTGCAGCTCCATCGACAATCTCGTCTGCTACTCGAACTAGGGCGTAGATGTTCTGGACATGGGTGCGAATAGGTTTGGCTAGCAAGTTGGTAGCTAGCCCAAATGAGGTCGAGTATGACCGGATGACTTCACGGCTGGAGACGATAGCAGCCTTGGTATATCTAGCAAGGCTCTCTTTGTCTAAGGTTTCTTGAGGAGTTGGCACATCTCTAGGCTAAACCACATAAAAGCCCGTCTTCTTATATGTATGGATATTCGCCTAAACTTAGTAAATGACTGGAGACATGAAGCCTAGAAGCCGCGTTGTTACTGAAGGTATTGAACGTGCAGCTGCCCGAGGAATGCTTAGAGCCGTTGGTATGGGCGATGAGGACTGGGAAAAGCCTCAAATCGGTGTTGCATCCTCATGGAATGAAGTAACCCCCTGCAATCTATCCCTTGATCGACTAGCTGATGCAGCCAAGATGGGTGTTCACGCAGCTCACGGTTACCCCCTTGAATTTGGAACGATTTCCGTATCTGACGGTATTTCTATGGGCCATGAGGGAATGCACTTCTCTCTAGTTTCTAGAGAAGTTATCGCCGACTCAGTTGAGACCGTAATGCAGGCAGAGCGACTAGATGGTTCTGTTCTATTGGCTGGTTGTGACAAGTCTCTGCCAGGTATGTTGATGGCTGCTGCTCGTTTGGATCTGGCTTCAGTGTTCCTTTATGCAGGAACTATCGCTCCAGGTTGGGTAAAGCTTTCTGATGGTACTGAAAAAGAAGTAACCATCATTGATGCTTTCGAAGCAGTGGGTGCGTGCAAGGCAGGAACAATGAGCCTTGAAGATCTAGACCGAATCGAAAGAGCTATTTGTCCAGGTGAAGGTGCTTGTGGCGGTATGTATACCGCTAACACAATGGCATGTGCTGCTGAAGCTATGGGAATGAGCCTTCCAGGTTCAGCATCACCTCCATCTGCTGACAGAAGACGAGATGCTTGGGCTCACCGTTCAGGTGAAGCGGTAGTGAACCTAATTGCTAAGGGAATCACTGCTAGAGACATCATCACTAAGAAGGCTTTGGAGAACGCAATTGCTGTGACCATGGCCTTTGGTGGTTCTACTAACGCTGTTCTTCACTTCCTAGCTATTGCTAAAGAAGCAGAAGTAGATCTAACTCTGGATGATTTCAACAGAATTGCAGACAAGGTTCCACACCTAGGAGATCTAAAGCCTTTCGGTAGATACGTTATGGCTGATGTTGACCGTGTTGGTGGAGTCCCTGTTGTTATGAAGGCTCTTCTAGATGCAGGCCTAATTCACGGAGACGCTCTAACCGTTACTGGTAAGACTGTTGCTGAGAACCTAGAGGGAATCAATCCTCCTGACCCAGACGGCAAGATCATTAGAGCCCTAAACAACCCGATCCATAAAACAGGTGGTATCTCAATCCTTAAGGGATCAATGGCTCCTCAGGGTGCTGTTGTGAAGACTGCTGGCTTTGACCTAGAGGACTTCACTGGTCCTGCCCGGGTATTCGACAGAGAAGCAGCTGCTATGCAGGCCCTATCTGAAGGCAAGATCTCTAAGGGCGATGTAGTCGTTATTCGTTATGAAGGCCCTAAGGGTGGCCCTGGTATGCGTGAGATGCTAGCCATCACAGCAGCTATCAAGGGTGCAGGTTTGGGTAAAGATGTATTACTCTTGACTGACGGACGATTCTCAGGCGGCACAACCGGCTTATGTATCGGACACATTGCACCAGAGGCGACCGATGGCGGTCCAATTGCTCTAGTGCGCGATTCAGACTTGATAAGAGTTAACATCGCAGCTCGAACGCTCGAACTACTAGTTGAGCCGGAAGAGTTGGCAGCCCGGAAAACTCAATGGGTTCCTTTAGAACCCCGATATACCCGTGGAGTCTTAGCTAAATACTCGAAGCTGGTGCATTCAGCAGCCGAAGGTGCTTACACCGGATAACACAGGTTTTGGTTTTACCAAACAAGGATGAATTATGGCTAACGAAACGTTAACAGGTGCTCAAGCGATTGTAAGAAGTCTTGAGCTTCTAGGTGTAACCGACATTTTCGGTTTACCTGGTGGAGCAATCTTGCCTACCTACGATCCACTAATGGATTCAACAAAGATCAGACACATCCTTGTTCGTCACGAACAAGGTGCAGGTCACGCTGCTGAAGGATATGCTTCAGCATCAGGAAAACTAGGTGTCTGTATTGCTACCTCTGGTCCAGGTGCTACCAACCTAGTCACAGCTATCGCTGATGCACACATGGACTCTGTTCCACTTCTGGCAATCACCGGGCAGGTGAACTCAACTTCTATTGGGACCGATGCTTTCCAAGAGGCAGACATCGTTGGTATCACTATGCCAATTACTAAGCACTCATTCTTAGTTACTAAGGCAGAAGATATTCCAGGCGTTCTAGCTGCCGCAGTTCTAATTGCAACAACTGGTAGACCAGGTCCTGTTCTAGTTGACATCGCTAAGGATGCTCAAGTTGGCAAGATGGAATTCATTTGGCCACCTAAGGTAGATCTTCCTGGCTATAAGCCAGTGACTAAGCCTTCACGGTAAGCAAGTTCAGGCTGCTGCTCAGCTAATCAAAGAAGCTAAGCGTCCAGTTCTATATGTTGGTGGTGGAGTTGTTAGAGCAGGAGCTTCTAAGGAACTTCTAGAACTCTCAAAGATTATTGGTGCACCGGTTGTTACCACTTTGATGGCACGTGGAGCTTTCCCAGATTCAAACGAGCAGAACCTAGGTATGCCGGGCATGCACGGAACTGTTCCAGCAGTTACAGCACTGCAGAGAAGCGATCTACTAATTACTCTTGGTGCAAGATTTGATGACCGTGTTACAGGTCAGGTAAAGACATTTGCTGTTGGAGCAAAAGTTATTCACGTAGATATTGATCCTGCTGAAATTGGCAAGATTCGTTTTGCTGATGTTCCAATAGTTGGCGATGTTAAAGAAGTTCTAACTGAACTAAATGCAGAACTTATTACTGAGCTAAAGGGGACTAAGCCAGACATTGCTGAGTGGTGGACATTCCTAAATGATCTTCGCTCTCGCTACCCACTTGGCTACACCCAGCCAGATGATGGCAAGATGTCTCCTCAGTATGTAATCAGTCGTATTGGTGAAATCTCAGGACCAGAAGCTGTATTTGCTGCTGGTGTTGGTCAACACCAGATGTGGTCAGCTCAGTTCATCAAGTATGAGCGTCCTAACTCATGGTTGAACTCAGGTGGTGCTGGAACTATGGGTTACTCAGTTCCTGCTGCTATGGGTGCAAAGGTTGCTGAACCAGAGCGTCTAGTTTGGGCTATCGACGGTGACGGTTGTTTCCAGATGACTAACCAAGAGTTAGCTACCTGCACCATTAACAACATTCCAATCAAGGTTGCAATCATTAACAACTCTTCTCTTGGAATGGTTAGACAGTGGCAGACACTTTTCTATAACTCAAGATATTCAAATACTGATCTGAACACTGGAACAGACACCATCATGGTTCCTGACTTTGTGAAGTTAGCTGAAGCATATGGCTGCCTAGGTATCAGAGTTGAAAAAGAAGAAGACGTTGATGCAGCTATCAAGCTAGCAATCGAAACCAACGACAGACCAGTTGTTATTGACTTCATCGTTGGAAGAGATGCAATGGTATGGCCAATGGTTCCAGCAGGTCTATCTAACGATGCAGTTCAGTTCGCTAGAGATGAAAGACCCGTTTGGGAAGAAGGGGAGGAGGAGTAAATGTCACAGCACGTACTATCTCTCCTAGTTGAAGACCGTCCAGGCCTACTAACCCGCGTAGCGGGTCTTTTTGCCCGTCGTGGATTCAATATTGAGTCTTTGGCTGTAGGAACTACTGAAGTTGAGGGTCTATCTCGTATCACTGTAGTTGTCAGCGTTGATGGCCTTCCTTTGGAACAGGTGACTAAGCAATTGAACAAGCTGGTCAACGTAATCAAGGTTGTTGAGCTAGAGCCTGATCTAACAGTTGAGCGTGATCACATGCTTATCAAGGTCAAGACCGATGCCGCTACCCGTTCACAGGTGCTAGAGGCAGTAACCTTATTCCGTGCCCGCGTCATCGACGTCGCGAGCGATGCTCTCATTATTGAAGTCACTGGCGAAACAGCCAAGTGCCAAGCATTTCTTAAAGTTCTCGAACCTTTCGGCATCAAGGAATTGGTGCAGTCGGGTGTAGTGGCTATTGGACGAGGTTCAAAGTCAATTACTGAGAAGGTTCTTAAGTAATTTCAAAAACACAAAACAAGGAGAAAACAAATGGCTGAAATCTTTTACGACAAAGATGCCGATCTATCGCTAATCCAAGCAAAGAAGGTAGCTGTAATTGGTTACGGTTCTCAGGGACACGCGCACTCACTAAACCTGAAGGATTCAGGCGTTGATGTTGTTGTTGGTCTTAAGGATGGATCTGCAAGCAAGGCAAAGGCAGAGCAAGCAGGACTTAAGGTTCTAAGCGTTGCAGAGGCTGCTCAGTGGGCAGATGTAATCATGATTCTTGCACCAGACCCTCGTCAAAGAGACATCTATGCAAACGAGATTGCTCCTAACCTAACTGCAGGTAAGGCACTTGTCTTCGGTCACGGATTCTCAATCCGTTACGGATTCATCAAGCCACCAGCTGATGTTGATGTATTCCTAGTAGCACCTAAGGGTCCAGGACACATCGTTCGTCGTGAGTACCAGGACGGCAGAGGTGTTCCAAACCTTGTTGCGGTTGAGCAGGACTTCACAGGTCACGCATTTGATCTAGCTCTTTCTTACTCAAAAGCTATTGGTGGAACCAGAGCTGGAACTATCAAGACAACCTTCACCGAAGAAACAGAAACTGACCTATTCGGTGAGCAGGCTGTTCTATGTGGTGGAGCATCACAGTTGGTTCAGTACGGTTTCGAAACTCTAATCGAAGCTGGTTACCAGCCAGAGGTTGCTTACTTCGAAGTTCTTCACGAGCTAAAGCTAATTGTTGACCTTATGTATGAAGGTGGAATTGCTAAGCAGCGTTGGTCAGTTTCTGACACAGCTGAATACGGCGACTACATCTCAGGTCCAAGAGTTATTGGCCCAGAGGTTAAAGAGCGTATGCGCGATGTTCTAACTGACATTCAGGATGGAACATTTGCTAACCGTTTCGTTGCTGACCAGGATGCAGGAGCTCCAGAGTTCCTAGCTCTTAGAGCAAAGGGTGAGGCTCACCCAATCGAAGCAGTTGGCCGTAGCCTACGTAAGCTCTTCTCTTGGATCAAGAACTCGGATGATTACGAAGAGGGCAAAGCAGCTCGCTAAAGATTTACAAGATAAAGCCCTCGTCGAAAGGCGGGGGCTTTACTTCTTAAACGTTGAGTTGGTAAACCTCTTCAATGATGCCTGAGGCATACTGCTTCTCATCAGTGAGCTTGAAGTTGTCATAGATGGAGTCACTTTCAAATGCTGGTGTTCCATCGCCTAGTTCTTCAGGGCAGACAAACAGTCTCATGGTGGTGATCAGTTTTGCCTCCAGGAGCTGTCTAACCACATCAGCTCCACCCATGACAAATAGTCTGCCTGGGTGGTTTTCTTCAATAAGTTCAACGACTCGTTCTATTTCACCGCCGGTGAAATAGATGTTCTCCTGGACTACATTTTCGTAGAGTTCTGGGATATGGGTTAAGACATAGGTGGGGAGAGGTCTAGGGCCTTGAACACCGCTTTCGATCTCAAAATCAAAGGTTGCTCGGCCCTGAAGGATTGCTGATGAGGTGCTTACAAGGTTGAAATAGCCGTAATCTTCCCCTGAAGATAGGTACTTCTCTGCCCAGGTCATATCCCCGTTGGGACCTGAAAGATAGCCATCGCTTGAGATAGCGGCATAGAAGATACGTTCATTCACAGTAAAAGACTAGTCATGGCTTGGGTAAGATTGAAGCACGCTTCGCTGTGGCAGCAAACATCCAACCCAACTAACTTCGAGGATCTTTACCTTGGCTAAACCAATTGTTCTTATTGCTGAAGAGCTTTCACCTGCAACCGTTGAAGCTCTAGGGCCAGACTTTGAAGTGCGTAATGTTGATGGCACTGACCGCAAGGCTCTTCTAGAGGCTCTTGCTACCGCTAATGCAATCTTGGTTAGATCAGCTACTCAGGTTGATGAGGAAGCTATTGCAGCAGCTCCTAACCTGAAGGTTATTGCTCGTGCAGGTGTTGGTCTAGACAACGTAGATATCAAAGCAGCAACCAATGCAGGTGTAATGGTTGTGAATGCTCCAACCTCAAACGTTATTTCAGCAGCTGAACTAGCTATTGCCCACATCTTCTCTTTAGCTCGCTTTGTGCCAGATGCTAACGCATCTCTAAAGGCAGGTAAGTGGCAGAGATCTAAGTTCACTGGTGTTGAACTTTATGAAAAGACAGTTGGAATTGTTGGGCTTGGTCGCATCGGAACTCTAGTTGCTCAAAGACTAAGTGGCTTTGGAACAACGCTTATTGGCTATGACCCTTATGTCACTCAGGTTAGAGCAGAGCAGATGGGTGTTGAACTTGTTTCTCTAGAAGAGCTCATGAAGAGATCTGACTTCATTACTATTCACATTCCTAAGACTCCAGAAACTACTGGGCTAATCAGCACAGAAGAATTTGCAATTGCTAAACCAAACCTTCGAATTGTTAACGCATCTCGCGGTGGCATCATCGATGAAGATGCTCTTTATGCTGCATTGAAGTCGAACCGTATTTCTGGAGCAGGACTAGACGTGTTCGTAAATGAGCCTCCAACAGGTTCACCTCTTCTAGAACTAGAAAACATTATTGTCACTCCGCACCTTGGAGCCTCTACTGATGAAGCTCAGGAGAAGGCTGGTATCTCTGTTGCTAAGAGCGTGAGACTTGCTCTTGCTGGAGATCTAGTTCCAGATGCTGTGAACGTTGCAGGTGGAGTTATTGATGCTGCAGTTAGACCTGGCATTGCACTTATGGAAAACATGGGTCAGTTGCTGTTTGCTATTTCAGGTGGCAACGTAAGTTCAATTGAAGTTGAAGTAAGAGG
>JBDLVB010000069.1:0-4555 GCA_039805005.1 Actinomycetota bacterium | reverse complement strand
TAGGTTGACCACTTAGCTCAACAGCTTTTGCAGTTCTCTCATCTGAACCATCAATAATGGTGACCTTAGTTCCTGCAGTTACATACAAACCTGCTTCAACTACAGAGTCATCTCCAATAGAGATACCGATTCCAGCGTTAGCTCCTAGAAGAGCTCTTTCACCAATCTGAACTCTTTCTCTTCCGCCACCGGATAGAGTTCCCATGATTGAAGCTCCACCACCAATGTCAGATCCATTACCAACAACAACTCCTTGAGAGACTCTTCCCTCAATCATTGCTATTCCTAGAGTTCCAGCGTTGAAGTTCACGAAGCCTTCGTGCATGATGGTGGTTCCTGGTGATAGATGAGCACCAAGTCTTACTCGGTTGGTGTCTGCAATACGAACACCCTTAGGAACTACATAATCTACAAGTCTTGGGAACTTGTCTACAGAGTGAACTGTGATGCCACTTCTTGAAAGTGTTGGCAACAGCTTCTCGTAGTCAGAGACCGCAATTGGACCAATTGATGAGAAGGCAACGATTGGCAAGTGAGCCATAAGGTTCTCTAGGTTGATTGTGTTTGGTTTGACTAGAAGGTGAGAGAGCAGGTGAAGTCTTAGATAGGCATCTGGAGTTGATGAAACTGGGGCGTTGAGGTCAATCTCAGTTCTAACGGCTTTTACTTCGACGTTACGTCTGGCATCTTTACCAATGAGAGCATCAAAGTTCTTGTCCATGAGGTAAACCTCATCGCCTGTTGGAGCTGGTCCAAGTTGAGGCTTTGGATAGTAGGTATCCAAGATGGTGCCATCAGCAGAAATAGTGGCAAGGCCCATGCCCCAGGCATTTGTAGGTGCGTCTAAATTATTCATCCCTACAAGGTTACAAGTAGGCTCGTAAGGTGAGTGTAAATCTTGATCTAAAAAGTGATGTTGTTGAGCTGACCAAAGTCATCTGCGACATCGAATCTGTCTCGGGCAATGAGAAGGAACTGGCTGACGCCATCGAGTCTGCTCTCAAGGAATACAGCCATCTAGAGGTTATCCGCGATGCTGATGCTGTTATTGCTAGAACAAACCTAGGCAGAGACAAGAGAGTAGTTATCGCCGGACACATTGATACCGTTCCTGTGGCCGATAACCTGCCTACCAAACTCATCAATCTTGAAAGATCCCATGTTCTATGGGGTAGAGGAACAGTAGACATGAAGGCAGGCGTGGCTGTTCAGTTGAAGCTTGCCGCAGCACTTGTATCTCCTAATGTTGATGTCACCTGGGTCTTCTATGACCATGAAGAAGTTGACTCAGCACTAAATGGTCTAGGCCGTATTGCACGAAACAGACCAGAACTCCTGGAGAGCAGCTTTGCTGTTCTATGTGAACCAAGTAATGCCAGAGTCGAAGGTGGTTGCAATGGAACACTTCGTGCTGTTATCAAGCTATCCGGAGTGAAGGCTCACTCTGCTCGTCCTTGGATGGGGGAGAATGCCCTTCATAAGGCAGCTGTGCCATTGGCAATCTTGGCTAACTATGTTCCTCAAGAGGTTGAAGTCGATGGTCTTGTTTACCGCGAGAGTTTGAATGCCGTTCTTATGAACTCAGGAATTGCTGCCAATGTTATCCCTGACGAAGCTCTGATTACTGTGAACTACAGATTTGCTCCAAGTAAATCCAGTGCTGAAGCAGAAGCTCACCTTAGAAGGCTATTTATCGGGTATGACCTAGAGATAACCGACTTTGCCGATGGAGCTAGACCTGGACTAGATCTGCCGGAGGCAGCTGCTTTTGTGGCTGCTACTGGGACAGTGCCTTTCCCTAAGTATGGCTGGACTGATGTGGCTAGATTCAGTGCCCTTGGTATTCCAGCGGTGAATTTCGGTCCTGGAGACCCAAATAAGGCCCATGCTGACGATGAAGCAGTGGAGATTGACCAGATTTACGCATGTGAAAAAGCGCTCTCAGATTGGCTTTCAGCCTAAAAAGTAATCAAATGGATACCTGAGGATTGTGAACAGGCCCTAAATCAGCCCCTAAAGCGTGGTTTAATAGAAGTTCCAAGTATCAAGGAGTCTCTAATGGCAGCAATGAAGCCACGTACCGGTGACGGTCCAATGGAAGCCGAGCGCGAAGCTCGCGGATTAATAGTTTTGCGTATTCCACTTGAAGGTGGCGGTCGTCTAGTTATTTCAGTAAATGATGACGAAGTAGATCAGCTGAAGAAGGTTCTTGCGGGAATCAAGAAGCGCTAAATAGATTTTTAGATTAGACCACCTGAGTAATCAGGTGGTTTTTCTTTACTATTTTTTGCTGGCTATTAGTAGGCCATCACCAATGGTGCTCAGAGCAGTTCTGAATAGTCCACTGGAGTTTACGAAATCTAGTACGGTTCTGAATTCCTCTGTGTTGTCATCTCTGAGCACGTCGTCAGGAACTCTGTCTCTCCATAGAGCATGCGGGATAGCTAAGATTCCACCAACTCTAAGTAAGCGAAGACTCTCTTTGACTTGAGTTAGTAGTGACTCGATGTCGCCATCCAACAAAACAAGATCGTAGGCTTCATCGGCTAGGTTCACTAGAACCTCGCTGGACTTGCCGTTGATCATTCGAAGTCTGGAATTAGGGATGCCTGCTTGTTCGAAGGCAAGCTTGGCTAAATCTTGATGCTGGGATTCAGTATCAATAGTCGCCAGAATCGAATTGCTACTTGCTGATTGCAGCCAGAGACCTGAAACTCCCGCTCCGGTACCAACTTCAACAATTGCCTTGGCGTTGGTACTTGCTACCAATACAGC
Source organism: Actinomycetota bacterium (assembly GCA_039805005.1). Lineage (GTDB taxonomy): Bacteria > Actinomycetota > Actinomycetes > Actinomycetales > Microbacteriaceae > Rhodoluna. The sequence goes on along the minus strand of JBDLVB010000069.1, from coordinate 1,780 downwards.
CAGTGCTGAGCCAACAGATGGGGTAATGGACTCAATGCCCATCTCGTCTGCTCTGGCTCGGGCACGGGCAATTACATCGGGTTCCTGGTGGAAGTCCTCGGTGTATTTCCAGCTAGATATCTTGTCAATCATGGTCTAACAAGAGCATATCTATGGATTGGCTTTCTAGATGGTAGGCGAGCAGGTAACCTAAAAGGGTGTTTGGACTAAGTAGCGAAAAGATAATGATCTTACTGGTGCTAGCCCTATTCATTTTGGGGCCTGAGCGCTTGCCTGGCTATGCCAAAACATTTGCTCAATTCATTAAGAAAATGAGAACCATGGCTAACTCAGCCCAGGCTCAAATGAAAGATGAACTAGGCGAGGGTTTTGAAGATCTTGACTGGAAGAAACTAGATCCAAGACAGTATGACCCTAGAAGAATCATTAGAGAAGCTCTTCTCGATGACACCCCTGCTGTGAAGCATGCAGATTTGAACCAGGTCAAAACTAAGAGTCAGAAACGACTGGACCTAGGTGATGCTCCACCTTTTGATAACGAAGCGACCTAGAGTCTTCTCATAATCTTTGACAGAACGTTCAGTAGCGGAGCCATCTTGTTGTATTGGTGGCCTCTGCTAGGGAATCTAAGTAGTCCGCGGTGAAGACCAATCGCTTGGGCTTCGGTGTATTTTAAGATACCGTCAACACCATTTCTTCTGCCGTGGCCTGAGTTCTTCATGCCGCCCATTGGAGTGTCAAGGCTTGCAAATGTAGCTCTAAAGCCCTCATTGATGTTCACTGTTCCAGCCATGATTCGCTCGGCAACCTTTTTAGCTTCACGAGGGTTACCAATTACAGATGCGTTTAGACCCTCTGTTGTGTTGTTGGCAAGTTCAACTGCTTCATCAATGGTGTCGTAGCCATAAACAGCAACTACAGGACCAAAGACTTCATTAGCAAACATGTTCATTGATGGATCAACATCTGTCACGATTGTTGGAGAGTAGTAGAAAGGACCTAGTTCAGGTAGTTTCTTCGCTCCAGCTAGAACCTTTGCGCCTTTGCTCACCGCATCATCAACAAAGCCAGACACCCTAGCAAGTTGGTTTGGTCCAGTAAGAGTTCCGATATCCATGCTGAAATCTCTACTGCTTCCAAGCTTTAGTTCATTGACTTTCTTAGCCAAGATATCTTGGAACTGAGTCTTCAGATTGTTTGGAACGTATGCTCTCTCGATAGAAACACAGAGTTGACCAGCACTTCCAAACGCTCCACCGATAAGAGCTTCCGCTGCTTCACCTAGATCTGCTGATGGAAGCACGATAAGAGGATTCTTGCCACCAAGTTCCAAACTGAATGGGATTAATCTTGCAGCAGCTCTCGCTCCTACCAATCTTCCAGTTGCAGCACTTCCAGTGAAGGCGATGTAATCTGCGTTATCGGTTAGAGCATTTCCTACTGTTGCTCCATCTCCTGCTACCACTGTCCATAGAGCTGGGTTGAGTCCTGCCTTGATAGCCATCTGTCTTGCCTTTAGAGCAGTGAGAGTGGTTTGGTTGTCAGACTTTTGAACAACAGCATTACCTGCCATCAGCGCTGGTAGAACATCCAGCATGCAGAGAGCAAGTGGATAGTTCCATGGAGTGATGACACCAACGACCCCAACTGGGACATGGTTTACCCACGTCTTTGTTATCACTGGAACACCTGCGTGAGTGCTTCTGGACTTCAAAGCCTTAGGACCGACCTTGGCATAGTATCTAGCAGCTCCAAGACCACCAGCGATTTCTTCAAATGC
>JBDLVB010000068.1:0-4561 GCA_039805005.1 Actinomycetota bacterium | reverse complement strand
GTTCACACCAACTTGCACGATGGTAAACACAAAAGGAGTTCTTGTATCTTCCAAAGAATAGAAAGCTCTTTGGATCATGAACACAAAACTGAACGGTAGCAATCCAACAACCATTGCAATCACAACGTTGCCAAGAGCAATTGCTCCAGGTAACTCTCCAACAAATATTCTTGAAACAGGATATGCAAGAACGATAAGAGCCGTTGTTGCAAGAACGCTGATCATCGCAATTGTTCTTAAGCCTTCGACAAGATCCTTCTTCAGATCGTCGAAGTTCTTTTCCATTGCATGCACTGACATTCTTGTGAAGTATGCAGTTGCTATGGAGACAGTTGCAACAGAGTGAGGAAGCATGAAGATAAGCCAAGCAATGCTCATAGCCGCAACTGATGCAATGGCTAGTTGATTATCGACAAGTAGTTCTCTACCCTGAATTGCTCTTGAGGCAACAGCGGTCTGAACTATGCCACCGATCTGAGTAACAATCAGCATGCCAAGTGTCCAAGATGCTGTCTTCATCGCAGGACCTAGTCCAACCCCACGCCAAGAGAAGTTGAACTTGAAGCTCAAGCCCATACGCTTCCAGAAGACAAAGAGAATAAGTGCTTGAGAGGCGACACCTAGGGTTGCTGATCCAGCTAGCCAACTAATCTGCTGCTGTGTCCATTCAGAGACACTCTGTTGACCTGTTGGGTCTAACCCAAACTGCCAGATGAAAGCGGCCATACCAACGATGGCGACAATGTTGTTCAGCACAGGTGCCCACATGTATGGACCAAATTTGCTCTTAGCGTTTAGGACTTCACCTAGGAGTGAATAGAGACCATAGAAAAACAGTTGAGGTAAACACCAGTAAGCAAAGGCAGTAGCTAGGGCTAGTTGATCTGCATCCCAACCACTTGTATACAGAGAAACAAGTAGCGGTGCACTCACAGTTGTTAGAACAGTAATCGCTCCAAAGGTAACGATGGCTATTGTCAGCAAGCGATCTATGTATGCGTTTCCACCATCTAGGTGAACCCTTGCTCTAACTATTTGGGGAACTAGCACTGCATTTAAAACACCACCGACGATGATGGCGTAGACGTTGTTAGGAAGTTGATTGGCAACACCGAATGCATCAGCAGCGTTCGTTGTGACACCGATGGTTGCAGCTAAGAGGATTGCTCTTAGGATTCCTAGGAACCTGGACATGACTGTTCCGCTAGCCATGATTAGCGATGAACGAAGAACACTCATGCAGATACCTCTGATTTGCTTCTTCGAGTCATCCTCAAAACACCTAGACCAAGCAGCACAGCGATGATTGATCCAAAGACCACAATGATCATGATTTCAATATCTGGATTGACGGTTAGTTTCATTGAAACTGTTTCACCGACTCTTATGTCAGTGAATGTTGTGACCCAAACATTTAATTTGTATTCACCACCAGAAAGAATGCTGATTGGAATCAATGCATCTTTTCTTGAATTGGCAGGAATGGTTAGAGAAACAAATTTCTCAACGTTCACCGCTGGATCCGGTGCACTTGCGTGAACACGAATTCTTACTTGTCGGTCATAGTTGTTTTGAACAGACACTGGAATCTTTGACTCACGTGAAACGATGTTGATGTCAGAACCTGACACAACAAAAACTTGAGCTGGTGGCAAAGCAGCGTTAACGGGTGTTGCCAATGTTGCTAAGACCAAAGTCGCAACTGCTAGAACCTTGCCTACGAACTTCATTGTTTAGCTACCCACTCTTGAACAATCAGAGCTAAACGTCTTTCGTTTTCATGAGTGAGTTCAGCATTGAGCAGGTCGATGTTTACCCAACGGATATCCACAGCTTCATGATCAGGATCATTTTCAATGGTTAGTTCCCCGCCGGTCTGTTTCATTAGGTAGTGGTGAACAGTCTTAGCAATGATTGATGTTGGAGTTGAAAACTCATAGTGAATAGAACCAAGAGACTCAATGATGGTGGCTTTTAGCCCTGTCTCTTCTTCAACTTCTCGAAGAGCTGCTTGCTCAGCAGTCTCAGTACCTTCTAGATGACCCTTAGGCACACACCAGTCAATACGACCTCCACGGTTTCTTCGGCCAATGACGGCTATCCGGGGAGACCCATCAGCAGCTAGAACAAACCCCCCGGCTGAAGTCTCCTCGACACGAGGTTTCTGTCGAGAGTTCATTGCTTTAGCCTAACGCGAGCCAATTGTTGGGCATACTTAAAACCATGCGAACTGTTGCCGAGGCGCTTGCAAATTTACAGCGGACTTCCGAGACTCCGCTACTTAGCAAACTCGGCAGACTCTTTAGCGATGCAGGGTTTGAGTTAGCCCTTGTCGGAGGCCCAGTTAGAGATGCCTTCCTTGGCCGAGTCACCAATGACCTTGATTTCACAACTTCAGCTAATCCAGATCAAATCCTTGAGGTTCTCAAGGGTCACGTTGATGCCCAATGGGATGTTGGACGTGAGTTTGGCACGATAGGTGCTCGTATCGGTGATGACACAGTAGAAATCACTACCTATAGAGCTGACTCCTACGACCCAGATTCCAGAAAACCTGTGGTTGCCTTCGGAGACAATCTTGAGGATGACCTCTTTAGAAGAGACTTCACAGTCAACTCAATGGCTCTTAGATTGCCTGAGGGTGTATTTGTTGACCCATTCAATGGTCTATCTGACCTGATTGAGGGGACCATTCGAACACCTGGCAAGCCTGAAGATAGTTTTTCAGATGACCCACTGAGAATTATGAGAGCAGCTAGATTTGCTTCTCAGCTTGGCTTTATGGTCCATGAAGACACCTTCAAGGCCATGAAGAACATGGCGGATCGCATTGAGATTGTTTCTGCCGAGCGTATCCAGGTTGAGATATCCAAGCTAATCCTTGGTGCTAACCCTCGTGAAGGCCTAGAAGTATTAGTTGATTCGGGAATAGCAGACATCGTCTTCCCTGAACTACCTTCGCTAAAGCTTGAGATTGATGAACACCACCATCACAAAGATGTCTATGAGCACACTCTTACTGTTTTAGAGCAGGCAATTAGCTATGAGGCCCAGTACAACCTTGAAAAAGACCTCGTACTTAGGCTTGCTGCTCTTATGCACGACATTGGCAAGCCTCTAACTCGCAAGCTAGAAACAGGCGGTGGAGTCACCTTCCATCACCACGATGTTGTTGGGGCCAAGCTAGCGACCAAGAGACTTAGAGAACTACGCTATGACAATGACACCATTAAGGCAGTTTCGAGGCTTATTGAACTTCACCTCAGGTTCTTTGGCTACAGCGATCAAGCCTGGAGTGATTCAGCTATCAGACGGTATGCCCGAGATGCAGATGATCAGCTAACTAGATTGCACGTCCTAACTAGGGCCGATGTGACAACCCGTAACCAGCGAAAAGCTGACCGTCTATCTCACGCTTATGACGACTTAGAGCAGAGAATTGCTGCACTATCTGAGCAAGAGCAGCTCAATGCAATAAGACCAGATCTCTCAGGTGAGCAGATCATGGAGATTCTTGAACTGAAACCAAGTCCTGAAGTTGGTATCGCTTATAAGTACATGCTGGAACTTCGTTTGGATGAAGGACCGCTTGAGTATGAAGAAGCAAAAATTCGCTTGCTTACGTGGTGGCAATCAAGGTAGAGTAGTGAAGTTGCCCTGAAGAGACCCTGTGCTCTTCTGTTGGGCAGCAATTGCATTTACCCTCCTGTCACGGAAACGCCGTGGCCGTTCTAGTCCAAAGGAGGTGGGTTAGTCATGCATAAATACGAAGTTATGGTCATTCTCGACTCAGACATCGAAGAGCGTACCGTCGGTACCAGCCTAGATAAATTCCTCAACGTAATTCGCAACGGTGGAGGCACCGTTGACAGCGTTGATATTTGGGGCCGTCGTCGTTTCGCATACGAAATCAACAAGAAAACTGAAGGTATCTACGCGGTCTTGTACTTGACCTGTATGCCAGCTGAAGTTCTTGAGTTGGATCGTCAACTATCACTATCAGAAGCAGTAGTTCGCACCAAGGTTTTGCGTGCTGAAGACGCTGTATTCAGAATCAATCCAGTAGTAGTCCCAGAGGTAAAAGCTAGCGAAGATAAGCCAGCTCGTGCTAAGAAGGCTGTTGCTGCGAAGTCAGCTGAGTAATTCTCATGGCTGGTGAACTTACTATCACTGTTGTTGGCAACCTAGCCAACGATCCAGAGATTCGTCATGTAGCAGGCGGAATCGCTGTTGTTAACCTAAACGTGGCTTCAACCCCTCGTACTTACAACAGAGAAACCAACACCTGGGTAGATGGCGACACCGTATGGGTGAAGTGCACCGCATGGCGTGAATTGGCTGAAAACATTGGCCAGTCTCTAACCAAGGGAACTCGCTTGATCGTTACAGGTCGACTAAAGCCAGCTACTGCTTACCAAGCAGCTAGCGGTGAAGCTCGTGCCTCAATCGAACTTGACATCGACGAAGTCGGTCCATCACTGAAGTATGCAACAGCATCTGTAACCAGACGCTCACGTGATGGTCAGGCTCCAATTGACGCAAATCCATGGAACAACGCACC